>CALDOU010000053.1 GCA_937912175.1 uncultured Clostridia bacterium | reverse complement strand
TGAACCTGTAACAGTAACTGCGGTTTTGACGTTACCCCCCGGTATTTTATAGATAATGTATTCTTTGTTATTATCATCCTTGTAAAAGCCGGTATAAACAGGGTCGGTTGTATCTGTTATTTTAGTAAGGTCTGTGCCGGTTCCGAGAGATAACTTTAACGTGTTTGGATCATATCCTGAATCTGCTTTTACGGCGAAGTAATATTCAACGTCTTTCATGGTGGTAATAATTCCATGTAACTCTTCACCTAATGTAGCGTCTGTAATAGTTGTGGTTTCTTCTTGTTCTTCTTGTTCAATATTAATTTTGTAGTATTTTAATCCTTTGATTGATTTAAAATCAATCGGGACATTGTTCACGTTACAGTTTACGTTGATTTGAGAATCGCCGAGTATTGTACCGCTTGACATTTTTATTGAATTTTCAAGACCTGTAATGTTATTTATCGTCCAGTTATTTGCGTTACCTTCTGAAATTTGAACGGAATCCGAGACGTCTCCGAATTCATATCCTGTTTTAGCGGTAATCGTAAATTGTACTCCGCTACTGCCGTAAGGAATAGTTGCTGTTTTTTGTGTTTCGGAGGTTTCGAATGAAGAAGTTTTGTTTGTATTTCCGTAATTATATGATACTTCATTGCTTGCTAGAGCAGTATTATGCAAATTCACGATTATATTTCTGTTTTGCGGTGCAAGACAGTCAGTTGTAATACTAAAGTTTTGTATTGCATACCTGTTTCCTTCGGGAAATGTTATTTTTTTACATATAATACCGGTTTTTTCTCCCCAATCTTTGGGTACTGCAGATGTATCATTCATATCTTCTGACTCAATGCTTTCGGAGCTTTCTATGGTAAAGGGGTTGGTGGCGGTTGGGTTTTGATTAAAGTAATTGTTGTCCCACGCTATGCAAATGGCACTTCCATCTTTATTTAAAAGTGAGATATCTTGCAAATTAACAACGCCCGTATTTGAAGGATCGTAAGCAACAACGGAATAATTAGATGTAGATGGGTCTTTTTGTAATTTATATACTTTTATTTTATTTTTTTCAGGAATTGCTAAATCTTCATCATTAATTGCCGAATTTTTAAATAATAGTTGAGCGGAACATGTTTGTGGACCGAAATTATCTTTTAAGTTTATTGTTAAATTATTTGTAACATCGCTAATTGTAAAAGTTGCTATATTGTCATTACACGTTAATGTTACACTTTCCGGAGTAATTGTAGAACTGCTAAAATCAATAAAATTATTTATGTTGTTATCCGCAGCGGTATAGCCTTCAGATGTTTCAAATGTAAATGTAAATGTATTTCCGTGAGGAATAAAATCTTCTTTTGGTGAAGTTTCATCGTCATAGGTATAAGGTGTTCCGGCAGTTTCTTGAACATCATTACCATTATAACCATAATATTTTACTTTAAAATATTTATCACCTGAATCTTGCGGCTTGGTAATGCTTAAGTTATATTTATTCAATTCAAGTCCTATGACTTTGATGGGAGTCGGATTGTTTTCGTTAGTAGAGAGCGTGTGGTTTTCTACTAATATGTTAAAAATATTATTTCCACCATCTGGGGGGCTGATATTATCCCCTATTTGCAGCTGTATTGTAGATTTATTATAGGCATCCTTTGGTGTTATCTCTACTGTGTTTGTGTTACGAGTAATTGTTTTTGAATCAGCAAAATTTATTATTGTTGCGTCGTTTACTTTAATACTTTCTAACCTGTTGTCAGTGATACCATTTTCGTTACCAAGCGGACCTCCGTTTTCATTAACAAGCTTTATATAATAAGATTGTAATGTTACGCCGGAAATAGTTATTGTAGTATCGCCGGTTATTTCAAAACCAGATACTTGCACAGATGAATTCTGTGCTGTTTTTTGTTCTGTACCTGTGCCCTCAATGGTAACAATATTACCACTGTCAAATGTATAACCTGGTTGAGGCGTGATTGTAAAACTGATTTTATCCCCGTGGGTACATTTCAAAGGATTGGATTCGGGAAAATCGTCATAGTTTGTTTCGGGTTCATCCGAATGAGTTATTTTAAAGTTACTGAAACTGATTCTTTCTTTTAAGTCGTTCCATTCAACACCGCCCATTCCGCTTTGAAATGTTAAGTCATATTCGTTTAATTTTAAACCTTGAATATTTACATCAGTATCACTCGTTACTTTCCAACTGTATATTTTTTCATCAGCTTTTTCATCAGAGGGATCGGTGGATTGATCTATAGGTTTTATTTCTTCGTCATTTTGAATAAATTTAAGATCTTCAAGCGATTGTTCGTATCCAGTTTTTGGTTTTACAAAAACCTTCAGATAATTACCCGGTGTTATATAGAGTGGATTATTTGAATTTAATTCAGTTGGTTCATCGGGAAAATAATTAGTACCATCATTAGATTCCGCGTAAGAAATGTCTGCCATTTCGAATAAATTTTCAGTGGTGAAAGTTACTTTGTATTTTGCGACGATATCAATTGTTGTATCGCTTGTTATTTCGTCTATATTATATACATCGCCATTATACACATCGTCGCCTGTTGTGGGTGTAATATAATTTTTCGTTTCGTCGACGGTTTTTTTCACGGCATACTTTTGGCTTGAATTTTTAGGGAGTTGCAATTTTAAGGTGTCATCTTTGTTTACATTAAACGTACAGGTTTGTGGACTATCATCAGTTGAAGCTGGATCATTGAAACTCAGATCAGTGAAATCTTCATTAGAATATGATACTTTTACTTCGCTCAGATCCTTCGGTTTCGTAACAGTTACCGAATATAAATGAGAAAACTCTATTGCGGCAGTGGAGCCGGTAGTTGATTCTGGAACTTCATAGTCAAAATAGTAACCATTGGTTTGGTTGTAACTACATGTATTTGTAGTAGTGATATTGATAGAATCTTGGTCACCATTGATTTTATATTTTAACCGAGAAATATCATTGCTATTTTTTGGAAAAACATATATGCGGAAGTCGGTTATATCCGCCTCTGTTTGGGGGATGCTACCGCTTCCATTTTCTGATACACTCAATTGTGTAATGCCTTCCTTGATATCATTCCCCGAAGGCGCAGAGCCGCTTTGATTGACTGCATAATAAACATCAAATTTGTCGGAAACACCCGTTACGTTAATTGTGCCTTCTCCAAGGAAATATTGTTGGAATGCAAAAAAGCCTGCAGCGGCCACAGCTACAAACCCAAGTATCCACAGGGTTAATTTTTTCCATAGGCTTGACTTTTTTGGGAGAGATTCTGTTGAAGTTTCAGTGTTATTAAAATTTTTTTCCATACTATCACCATTCCGTTCAAGTTTTTTGGTATT
>CALDOU010000052.1 GCA_937912175.1 uncultured Clostridia bacterium | reverse complement strand
GCAATAATTGTAATCCAAATAATATCTATAATTTTGCGAAAATGTCAAAAAGCTCTTGGTTTCCTTATGAAAAGTCTATTATTAAAATACCACCGGCTTTTACTAAAATGCTAATTAACATAAAAGAAAAACTTGATCTTTCGGATGAACAACTGGAAAAACAATTGATAAATGAGTTCAATAGATTTAAACTTTTCTTCCAAATATTTACGTCAGAGGAATGCAGCAAGATTGTAATGGCTGAGTTAAATAAGGACACAAGAACTATTGAAAAAATTTTTGATGTAGCAGAAAAACGTTTAGAAAAAACTTTGAAAAATAAATTGGGTAAAGACTACTATAACAAATTCTAAATTGGTGGTATTAGCAGGTAATATTTTTTCTACCGCACCACATGAATTTTTACAAATTGCTTTTTAAATATCTAAACAGTTTTTTTCTTAAACTGTCAGCTTTGTTGTTGCCTCCGATAGCGATTGCGATTTGCCTCCAACTCATAAGATCTTCAAAACGATATAAAACAATTTGCCGCATTAAAGAATCATCTATGCCATTTATAAATGCGTTTAATCTATTTAACTCATAAAAGCATTTCTTTAAATTAAGGTCTAAAAGGCTTTTTAAGTCTGCGATTTCTGTGGCGTAATTTGCAATCTTATCGGATACGCCGTTTCCATTTGGAAGCCCCGTTATTTTTGCGGTGCAGCTTGTTGCCAATGCTTCAAGTTCAGAAAGCCTTTTTTGCTGTTCTTTGATTTCTTTTTTCAAATAGTAAAGTTGCGAAAGTTCTTTTTTAGTCAATCAAAATCACCTCAAAATATGCAGTTTTTCAGAGTGTTTCTAAGGCTTGCACCCTCGATTTTCATAACCGCTCCACTTGTCATTTCGGATATTCTGTCAACTGTTTTTTCGGCAATACCGCTTTTGTTTATGAGTTCATTTAAGCTGTGGTTACTTGAAAAAATCGTGGCTTTCTTATTGTTGTAGCGTTTGTTGATAATATCGAAAAGCAAGCTTTGAAGCCATGTATCGCCTGAACTTTTACTAAAAATTTCTGTTCCCAAATCATCGAAAAATAAGACTTCAATATTTGCAAATCGGTTGGTTAAGTTTTGCTCCGTAAGACTTGATTCTCGGTTAAACGTAGACTTTACCGCCTTTGAAATCTCAAATAAATTTGTGAACAGTACCGGAACACACTTTGAAATTAAGTTATGAGCCATACAAGCGGTTAAATGGGTTTTACCGACCCCTTTATCTCCGAAAAGATAAATGCCATATCCATTTTTGATTGTTTCCTCGTATAGCTCGCAGTATTTTCGGCACCTTTTAAAAGCTCTATCAAAACTTGAATTGATACCTGTTTTTGAGTTTTCAAAAGTTGCGTTTTTGTACCGCTCGCCAAGTAGGGAAAGACGTTTAAGCTTTTCGATTTTTCGCATTCGTTCTTGGCTTTCTTGACGGATTTTTTCTTCTTCCTGCTGTTTTTGCATGCACTTACACATCACCTTGAACGTCCGCTTAATCCCCATAAATTCTGCGGTTCTAAGAATTTTAGCACCACAAACAGAGCATACTTCATCACTATTCGGGATATTCTGTGCAAAGCTTTTTAGGGTTGATTCCATAGCTTACACCTCCCGAATTTTTAGCGTCTTTTTGCGTCCAGCTCAAAATTGTCGCGTAGTGAGATTTATATCTTTTACCACTTGACGCAATATAACTTGATAGCCGCTCGATATAGCTTTCTGTTTCTGCTCCAAGCTTTGATTTTAGCTTTTGGAGCTCATCAGTCGACAACCGCACATTTTCAAACTCGCCAAATTTTTCTTTAATTATTTCTTTTTTATTTTTGGTTTTAA
Source organism: uncultured Clostridia bacterium (assembly GCA_937912175.1). Taxonomy (GTDB): domain Bacteria; phylum Bacillota; class Clostridia; order Oscillospirales; family Acutalibacteraceae; genus UMGS1491. The sequence goes on along the minus strand of CALDOU010000052.1, from coordinate 14,700 downwards.
GTTTTTGGTTTTTGGTTTTAAGTATGTTCACACTTTGCGTCACACTTTTTGTACCAATTTGTATATCCGTTTGTGTCATGGTTTGTGTATTCATTTGTGTACCATATAGGGAAACAACAGAGTTCATTTTATAGATTGTAGCTCTGTTTCCGCCACGCTCTTTAAAATCCAAAAGGCCAAATTGCTTTAATTTGTTTCTTGATTTATAAAATTCATTTTTATTGAGCTTTGATTCAGATAGAAGCGTTAGAATCGGAGCATTAAATTCGCGCCATGAAAATCTATTTGCCATGCTCATGAGTCCATGCCATAAACAAATGTCAGATTTGCCAATTCCCGAATTATAACGAATCCAATTGTTAAACGCCAGTATCTCTGCTAAGTAGTTCACTTTGTTCACCTCTTTGTTTTAAACTTTTAAAAAGGCAAGTCATCAAGTAATTCTTCGCTTGCTTTTTCAATCTCTTGCTCTGTGATAATTTCACGAACAATAAATCCTTTGTAATATTTCCCGTCAACCTCTTTTGAATAATATTTTGCCGTGAGCCATATTTCATCTTTTGGCTTATATTCTTTTGCAATTCTTTTTGCTGTTTCTCCAAAGGCAGAGCATTCCGCAAATGTCGGTTTATTCCACCCACCCGTTATATCATCTTTTCCGTTACTTATTTGAAGCAAAAATTTAACGCCGTTTGACTTGATTTCTTTGATTTCATCATAAATTCTGCCTCTAAAAATTACCGTGTTTACATAGCAGTTCCCGCATGGCGTAGCCCAAGGTTCCCGGGTCCCGTAGAAAATCTTTGATTTTTGTGACGGGTGGAGGTTCTTATATACCATTTTTTCATCATCATAAATTTTCGTTGTTTTCATATTTGATTTCTCCTCTAATTTTTTTATTTTTACTTCCACTCTTGGAATCTTTGAATATCTCTTTTCAAAACTTAATTTGCAAATTTGTGAATCATCGTGGTAAGCAACTTTATTAAGTCCGTCCAAAACGATTTTTATAATGTTGTCGGAATCGGGCTTTTTAGTAGCCCAAACGTCATTTGAAAAATTACCACTAAAAAAAGCAGTTATATTTATTTCAAGAGGGATATCTTTTTTAAAAAATATCTTTGAAACAGCCCTATAACTTGCTTTGACTAATTTTTCATATTCACTTGTTTGTGTCGGGGTATAGGTGATTTGTTTACCAAACCTTATGCACATTCGAGGTCGCTGTTTGCCTCTTGGCTTACCTAAGATTTTAAATTTTATTTCCACTTTCTTTTGAAATCCCTTTCTTTGAAATTTCCTGAAGCCCTGCCAAAATATCCGACCGCTGTTTCCCCGTTAAATCTCTAAAACTTTTTACTTTGTACCTATTTAAAATCATAGTATAAATCTTGTCGCCGTCATCAATTTTCCTTATGATGTCTTTTAAAATATTTGCATCTTTTATGCTGATTTTTTCTGTTTCTATTTCGGGTAAATCCTCGCCGGAATAAATGTAAAGACCAAGCCCGAACATAGCCAAATTTTTAACCAAACACCGCATAATTGCTTTGTTTACGTCAAACATTGTAGCCGCTTCAACAGGAATATCTTTTTTGAATTTGGTGCTGTAAGTGTAGCTTATAGATTTCATTGTTTTATTTGCCGAATCCATAACGGGCAGCCACATTGTATGAGTTAAATCATTAATAGTAACATCTGTAAAAACCATATATCCAACATTTTCGTCAAAAACATAGGGGAGCTGTTTCTCTCCGAATAGATGTATTTTATATGTTGCGCTTGGATATTTCTTTTTTACCTCCGCCCAAGCATACGGCCACGAAAGATAAGTTAAATCTTTTTTCTTTTCTATGTGGTCATTTACATTAATCTCAAATAATGTTTCAAATACTGATTTATTTTCATTCATAAAATTTTTTCTCCTTTATTTCATTTTTTAAAGTTTCAAGTTCTTTTGCTATTTCCATAAAAGTTTTTTCGGATTTAAATTCAAGCTTTTGTAATTCCGAATAATTATAAATTCCCCAAATCATACAGCTGAAGCTGACTATTAATAAAACTAATTCCATTTTTATTTTCCTTTCTTGATTTATTTTTTTGGTTTCATTCTTTGGCATACAATTCTAAAAGCGTCTAAAGTCTTTCTTTCCAAATCTCTTATTTCTCGCCACTGATATACCAAAACGCAAATTAAAATAAAAATTATTGATAATAAAAATATTTGCATTCAACTATCCCCTTTATTTACGTACCAATATAATTGATTTAGTTCCACTATAAGTGTTATAATAGAATTAGAAAACTCTTTAGAAAGGTAATAATGTTATGTCAAACTATTGTATATATTTAAGAAAATCAAGAGCAGACGCAGAAGCTGAAGCCAGAGGTGACGGAGAAACATTATTAAGGCATGAAAAAGCTTTAATTGAACTTGCTAAAAAAATGAATCTCAATGTTAAATCTATTTACAGAGAAATTGTTTCGGGTGAAACTATATCTGCACGCCCCATAATGCAACAGCTTCTTTCTGAGGTTGGTCAAGGTTTGTGGGACGGCGTTTTAGTTATGGAAGTAGAACGTCTTGCGAGAGGAAATACCATTGATCAAGGTATTGTTGCTCAAACATTTAAGTTTAGCGATACAAAAATTATTACTCCCATGAAAACCTACGACCCTAATAATGAATTCGACGAAGAATATTTTGAATTTGGTCTTTTTATGAGCCGACGTGAATATAAAACCATTAACCGCAGGCTTCAGCGCGGACGAGTTGCATCCGTTAAAGAAGGAAAATACGTTGCAAATCAACCACCATACGGATATAACAGAAAAAAGATAGAAAACGATAAGGGATTCACTCTCGAACCCAATGAAACTGAGGCAAAAGTTGTTAAATTAATATTTGAACTTTATACATTAGGCGAACTACAAGAAGACGGTTCTTATAGTCGATTGGGAACCGGACTTATTGCAAACAAACTTAATAGCCTAAAAATCCCACCTAAAAAGCGTAAGGATTGGGTCCCCTCATCTATTCGTGATATACTTATAAACCCCGTTTACATTGGAAAAGTACGTTGGAATTGGCGACCTGCACACAAAAAAATGATCAATGGTAAAGTTACAATCGAACGCCCCCGTGCTTCCGCTGATGAGTGTGTACTCGCCGATGGACTTCATCCCCCTATAATAGACAAGGAAACTTTTGAACTTGCTCAAAATTTTATAAAAAAGAATCCACCAAGACCTATCGGAGAACGTGGACTCGTTAAAAATCCTCTTGCGGGACTTGTTGTTTGCGGAAAATGTGGAAGAAAAATGGTTCGCAGACCGTATTCGTCAGAAAAAAACCAACCTGATACCATTATGTGTGCAGCAACAACTTGTAACAATGTAAGTAGTGCCCTATATTATGTGGAAGATAGAATATTAGAAGCCTTAAAAGAATGGCTAAGTGAATATAAACTCGAGTGGACGCCCGAAGAAGCTAAAAAATTGCCTGAGCAAATCAGTAGCCAAAAATCCGCTCTTAAAAGAATTGATAAAGAAATTGAAAAAATGAAAAATCAAATGGATAAAATATATGACTTATTGGAACAAGGTGTTTATTCCACCGAAATGTTTTTAGAGCGTTCTTCCGTAAACTCTCAAAAAATAGAACAGTTAAAAAAAGATAAAGCAATTCTTGAAAGCAATTTGAAAACGGAAGTTGCAAGAAACGAAAGCAGAAAAACTATAATTCCGAAAATAGAAAAACTTTTGGAAGTCTATAAAAATTTAAAAACCCCAAAAGCTAAAAATGATATGTTAAAGGAAATTCTTGAAAAAGTTGTTTACACAAAAGATAAAGGTGGACGTTGGCATAATTCTCCCGATAATTTTGAAATAATTCTATACCCGAAGCTCCCAGATAGCTCACTTAAATAAATACAAACTTATAGACTATAACATCCGTGTACAGAAGAACTGGCACACTTGGAAATGATAGGTGCCATAGTATATCAGTTGACAAAAAATCTTACACCTGAAGAAATCGAAAAAAATGGTTTTGCCGATTACTTTGTTGATCATACAACAGGTGTTTATCCCACCTCTGCCAGCGGGCAACCTTATACAGCCTCAAGCATGCAAGTAAAAGGCGACCCAATTACCGATCTTCACGAAGATTTGGCGGCCGAAGCTGCAATCTCATAAGAACTACATTTTATAAAAAATATTAAAATAAATAATTTTAAAGCAAGTGATAAAACACAAGTAGCTCTACAAAAAACAGTATTTCGTTTTACAAATTATTATTGTTTATAGTATGATTAGATAACGAGGTGATATTAATGAATCATATCAATACCGGTAATGCAGGAGAATATTTTGTGGCGGCAGAATTGGAACGAAGAGGGTTTACCGTTGGAGTACCGATGTCTAACGTAAAGGATTATGACATATTATGTGCTAACAAAAACGGTAAACAGTTTGCACTGCAAGTTAAGACTACTTCAAAGTGGAACAACAAATGGATATTAAACCAAAAAAGTGAAAAAATTGTGGCCGATAATGTGTTTTATGTGTTTGTACATCTTCACCAGCTTGGTAATCCCTCGTATTTTATTGTTCCCAGCAAATATGTCGCTGAAACAGTATATAATGGGTATAAACGTTGGGTAAGTACACCAAGAAAAGATGGGACGCCTCACAAAATTAGTGGTATGAGGACAATGAAGTTTGAAGATGATACATATTTAAATAGGTGGGATTATTTGGATTAAAAATACAACCAACCACAACAAACTATAAAAAGGTTTTATAGGGAGATAATTTACATCAAATCAGGAGAATTAAGTGGTAGGAAATTTAAAAGTTACTATGTAATAATCTTACCAAAAATCTTTAAAACATACTCTAAAAAGCTTCAGTATAATGAGCAAAAACAGGCTCAAAATATAGAAGCTTTATTTTTTTACTATTTAAATTAATTATGAAAAACCAGTATTTACTCACTTTTTGCAGAGCTTTAGGAATTTTGAAATCTAAAAAAATATAAGTTCAGGCGATAAACACTAAGATTTTGGCGTATTCTTGCAGAACTATTAGATATCAAAATCAGTATATCTCATAATTTATATTTTCAAACTTTTTAAGTATTCTTTTTGCCGAGCGATTATTCTATAACTTTCTCTTGCTTTTTGAATTGTTTTGTTGTGAACCCAAACGTCTAATTTTTCTTTTTCAAGATATATTATTGTTTCTGCCCAATGCTTAGATAAAGCGGTTGCAAAAAACCAAGCTATCATCATGTTTACGTAGTATTCATCGGACTTTATATCTGCCACATCTTCTAAATATTCAGGTTTAAAATCATCATCTAAAAAGTGTTTCATTAGCATTAATATTCCAAATCTGCAAACGTAAGTTTCTTTAGACGAAATCCAAATTTTGATTTTTTCGATAAGTTTTTCCTTATTATTTTTAAATACTTTAGGTGAAATCGTATCGCACACAGCCCAGTTATCTATGTAAGGAAGAAATTTTTCAAGCTCGTTTATGCAATCATCATAATCTTTAATCATGGAGAGAAGCATTCCATGAAGCAAATTTTCATCGTAGTATTTATGCGGTAAACTACTTAAAAACAGCTTTGATTCTTCACTTTTAAAGTACTCTTTTGCAAGTCTTCGCATTTCGGGGACTCTAACTCCGATTATCTTTTCTCTCGGAATGTTTGGTATAAGTTTGCTATGAAAATTCGCATATTTTTCGTCTTTTAATTCAAAAAGCTTGTCTAAAACTTTAAGCATTTATATCCTCCAAAGTTTAGTTACCATACAAAAGGAATTAATTTATATCTGACTTTTTTCTTATACTCCATATAACCCTCTAAATCTTTTTCAAGCGCCGTTTCTTCGTTTTTAATTCTTTTTGCAATCAAGATGGGGTAAGGTAAAAATATGAAAAAAGAAACAAACGAGCCTAAAATCAGCGGAATACTTAAAAACATCAATATTGTTGCTAAGTACATCGGATGCCTAACTATTCCATAAAGTCCTGTGTCTATTACTTTTTGACCTTCTTCTACCTTGATAGTCCGAGAAAGATGTGCGTTTTCTCTTAAAACTTCGCCGTAAAGTGCATATCCCAAAAGAAATAAAACCGAAGATATAATTACCACCATATTCGGAATTTTAGTCCAGCCATACCTATAATCCAAACCCGATGCGATGAAGCCTAGTAAAAGCATAAGTCCGCTAAGTGCCACAACCCATTTTTGATCTGACTGTTTTTCTTTGAAATCCAGTCTTTCTTTTAATAGTTTCGGATTTTTCACCATTAAAACAATTCCGACAATAAACATAGGAATAAATAAAATCGCCATAAGTAGCCAACCGTTTGGGTAATCAAGCGAACCTACAGGAATAAATATCAAAAGCCCAGTGGTTAATACTCCGATAAAAAATTTTATTATAGCTTCGAAGAATAATTTTTTATTCATACTATTCACTCCGATTTCACTTTTATTTACTTTTTGCTTTTTTGAAGCCCTTTGCAAGTTTCGGTAACGATTTCTTTTAGTAGTTCTTTGTTATCAACATCCTGTACAAAATACATCGGTTTTGCACCTTCGTAAGGAAGCTGCTTTTCCATGCCGTATTTTTCATTATTAGGAACTATTTTTACAAGTAATCTATCATCGTAAATACCGCCAAATAAAACTCCTTGATAGTAAAGCAAATATTCGCCCATCATTGCTCTGCAAGTTATATCATCAAGTAAATTTAGCTGCTCAAGTATAAAATCTTTATTTTCTTTAGATGTTGACATAGTTAATCTCCTCTGCAAATCGTTCCGTATTTATTAATTTAATTATACTATTTAAAAATTTTAATGTACTCTTGAAAACGAAACGTACGTTTCTTATGTATATATCTTTGTTTTTCTACCATAAATAGTTTTTACCCATATATAGCATATATTTTTACTTTTTTATAAGTCTTTTACAGCATTTGCCATTTCATCTACAGATTGAAAACGTTCTTCACAATTTGCCGCCAAACCCTTACTTACAAATTTACGTAAGTTTATATTTTTAGTATTTGAAGTGCTAGTTTTACCGGACATTACGAAGTATATTAACCTTGTTAAAGCATATGTTTCGTGTACAGTTTCGTAATTACGGAATTCTTCGATTTCTAAATTAGGGTCGTTGAAACGGCCTTTGCGCTCGGTGCCAGTAGTAGTTAAATTACTGTCTGGTGTTTTAACTAAACCAAAATCTGAGATTTTAACAACAATTGTGTCCTCGTATTCCTTTATAAGAACATTTTCTGGACTGATATCTCTGTGAAATAAGTTTTTTGAATGAACATATTTAAATGCCCGGAGTATTTGATTTGCAATTAATTTTCTGGTTTCCTTAGTTATCTTAGAGTTATTCTTTTCAATGTACTTTCTAAGTGTAAAATCCATATACTCCATAATGTATTCATTTTTATCATCGTTGTACCTATATACCTGGATAATATATGGAGATGATAAAGATTTTATTGTTGTGAATTCCCTTTTGAATCGTTCCAATTCTTTATCGTTTAAATCTCTTTTTGCCCTTTTTAGAATAAATTTTTTGTTGTAAAAATTATCTTTAAAACTGAATACTTGTGCATATGAACCTTCACCGATAAGTGTTAACTTGGCATGCTTACCAAACTTTTCTACGCCGTCTATTTTAATAAAATCTTGTTTAATGAACAACGGTAACGAATAATACAGTTCAATCTTGTCCATGTATGGTGGAATTTCACTGCCTTCGCTTGACCTAAGAAATTTTTCGCATTTTCTTACTATTTTTTCATAATACTCGTCTAATTCAAAACTGAATGGCGAATCTTTTAGTTTTTGTTCCAACTCACGAATAATTTCTATTGCAAAAATTAAATTTCTACTTTCATCAGCCCAAAAATGTACACCATGTTCTTTTGTAGGTAGTCTTTCATTCATTTTTTCATAGTTTTCATTTATGATACTATGTAATATAGAAAAAATAATCCGAATTTTTTGGTTAGGAAAATTATAGTATAATTTAGTGTACTCGTTACTATAGTACATTATATATTCATTCTCGTAATCAGAAGTATATTTACCCTCTACACGTTTTATTATTTTACGAAATTGACTTTCAATGTAATTTTCAATTCTTTTGTCTTGGTATTCGATACATTATCTCTCCTTTATATGTAGAAAAAACTGCTAATGATAATACTAGACTACATGGTAGAATCAGCGTATTTTTCAAAATTTTCTACTTGTTTCATTACTTTATTAAACACTTCGGGACTGTATTGAGGAGGATATCCGTTTTTAACCAAACAAATTTTAATATCAAGCCTTAGCTGGTTACATATGTTCTGATTATTAAGCCAGTCGGCAAATGAGGATTTTATATCAATGATTTCTTTTACTTTTTTGGCTAGAGATTTGCACTTTTCATTGATAGTAACTCCGTTTATTTTTTTATCTGTGCCATACTCAAAGTTATATTTATCACGAAGTGCCATCAATATATCGTAAAACGCTTTTTCTTCAAAAGTTAATCCAACTTTTCTAAAGCTTTCTTTGTTTTCATTCATTTTGCGGAGAATTTCTAAAGCGTGCTTGGTGGCAGCTTTAATAATGTCTTCTGAGGCTCTTTCTTGTGTTTCTCCTGCTTCTTCCACAGAAAGATGTTTACGACGATTATGATATTCTTCGATGGTTTTTTCAAGCATTTCTTGAAATGATTTTGCCGCTAACTGATTAGTTCTTTCATATTCCTTGATTTGCTTTCGCAGCATTTTTACGAGAAGTTCAAGCTTGGTCGCAGGCATTTTAACATCAGATAATCTTTCGAAATATTCCGGAGAGAGAATATCTTCTTCTTCCCCACTTTCGAGAACATTTTCAACTTGATTATATTTTAGTGCTTCTTCAACCATATTCGATACCGTACGATTCATTGTGTCGGTATCCACTTCACTAGTTCCACTCATTTTACGAACAAAACCTGCAATAGCCATAAAGCATTGTGCAAGAGATGATTCTTCTTCACCTAGATTTCCGGATGGTTGACAAATATCAAAAGCAGACCGCATTTGTTTTACAGTTTTTAAAAAATAGGTTTTAAATGATACTGTGTATGAACCTTTGTTTCCTTCTGTATATAGTTGCTCAGGTGAAAAAAATACGTATTCGGCAGCTTTAGATAAAAGCTTGTAACGTTCAACAGGATCACATTCAGGATTTAAAAATGGTTTTAAATCATAATGTACAAACAACATTTTTAAAATTTCTATTTTTTCTCTAAATACAGAAGTAGCTTGCTCAACGTCATCGGCAGTTGGGGCAACAGAATTGTTTCCGCCATAAACTTTCATTGCCTGACGCATATTATTACGAATACCGATATAGTCAATAACCATACCATAATCCTTGCCAGGATATTTTCTATTTACTCTACTGATAGTTTGGATTAATAGGTGTTTCTTTAAAGGCTTGTCATTATACAAGTATGTAAGGCAAGGTACATCAAAGCCTGTAATCCACATATCCACGACGATAGCAATGTGAAAGTTAGATTTTTCTTGTTTAAAAGCTATGTCCATTTCATCGGAACGTTTATCATTCTTTACGCCGCCAAGATAGTTATACATTTCTTTTTCATCATTTTTGCCCACACTTGCTACCATAGCTATGAAGGGCATAGGTTTTAATCGCTTTAATTCTTCATCAGTTACGTATACTCCTTCTGGAGATTTCTTTTCTTCGAACCACTCGGGATATTTGGATTTAAATTTTTGAAGTAGTGCGTAAGCTATTTTTCTGTTTGAACAAACAATCATTGCTTTTTGAATTCTATCCGGGTCAGTGGCACAAGAAGAAACATAATGGTTATGTATATCTGTTGCAAGACGCTCAAGGCGTGCGGGATCACCGAGAATTACTTCCATAGAGCTCATCGCTTTTTTACTTGCTTCGACATCTTCATATGTTGCACCGTCATCAGCACATTGTTTGTAATAATCTTCTATTTCCTTTGCTTTTTTGTTATCAAGCAAAACTTTTGCAATACGTGGGTGATACTTAATCGAAACGGTTAATCCGTCTGCAACGGCTTGATCCATAGTATATCTATCTATTTCGTCGCCAAAAGTTTGATAAGTTTCTGCAATTGGAGTACCCGTAAATCCTACAAACGTAGCTTGCGGGAAAGCCTCTTTTAATACTTTGGCATAAGGTTTTGAAACCATTGCTTTCATGTTTTCATCGGCATCTTTGGAAAATTGTATTTTTTTGGAGTGTTCAAGTTGAGTTCTGTGTGCTTCGTCAGAGAAACATATAATGTTTTGGCGGCTATTGATAAGACCGATTTTATCATCTTTTCTATCGCAGAATTTTTGAATGGTACATATATAAAATCCGCCACTTTGCCTTGCACCGAGTTCCTCTCGTAATTGCTTTCTGCTTTTTACGATAGACACTTCGCCTAAATTTAAGAATTCTTTGCTTTTTGTAAATAGTTTAGCACCTTGTTTTTGCAGTTCGTCCCTATCAACAATAAGAATAATAGTTGGTGAACCGATTTCTTTGGTATCTACGCAGCGAAGTGCAAGTTGCCTCGCTAAGAAAGCCATCGTATAAGTTTTACCGCACCCTGTCGCACCAAAATATGTACCGCCCTTACCGCTCTTTGAAGCAATAGAATCAACGATGCTTTGCTTTAGTAGTTTTGTGGCGAAAAACTGAGGATAACGGCATACAATTTCTACTTCTTCATTGTCATAAATGCTGTCTTGAAAATATATGTAATCTCTGAAAATCTCCAAAAATCGTTTTGGGCTGTAAACACCTTTAATCATGGTTTGTGTTTCTTCAAACGGCAAAGTGGATATTTTATCTTCGTTATTAACTCTTCGCCAAGCATAAAAATGTTCATAGGGAGTTCGGACAGTTCCGAGTCTTGTTTTAACACCGTCAGAAATACAAGCGAGAGGGCAATAGTGCAGTAAGTGCGGAATATCTCTCCAATAACGTATATTTACTTGTTTCCAAGCCTCGTAAATGGTCGCTTGAGCATCGGAAGGATTTTTAAGTTCTATTACGCAAAGAGGCATTCCATTTACAAACAAGATTACATCAGGTCTGCGGTTTTGTTTTTGACCATTATTTGTATACTCAACAACAAACTGATTCACGACTCTGAAAATATTGTTATTTACATTTTCAAAGTCAATAAGCTGAACCATTGTTGCAAGTCCATTATTTGGAGTAAACTGAATACCGTTAACCATCCACCCATAAACTTTATGTAAGGTAGCAAAATCGCTTTCGGCACCGACAAGGCGAATATTATCAAAAGTTTCTGTTACTTCATCTTCGGTTAAATCAGTGTTTGTGCCGGCAATGAATTTTTTAAAGTCATCGGCAATTAATACATCTGTCTTAATAGTGCGTGATACATCGTTACCCGAAGTATATTCCCAACCTTCGTTTTCCAAAAAGCTGATGAAAGCATTTTCGTATTCCGATTCGCAGTAACGACCGTTAAATTCTTTTAATTTAGCCATAAATTTAAACCTCCTTTGTTTTTTCTTCTTCGATAGAACCTTTAATGAGTATGGGGCAAATGTTTTTTATTTGGGCTTTTAGTTTTTCATTAATACTTTTTCGTTGCCTATAAATATTGTAAATATTTACAATCGATCTCTGAATGTTGATATTTACTATGGGAATTTTAACCTCGATCAAATCATTCCATGTAAAAGTTTCTCTTGCAGAGCCCCATGAGTGAAATCTTACATACCTATCAAATTCTTTTCTGTTAAAAAACATAGATAAGTACTCAGGTAATAATTTTTCACAGTTTACTGAAAAAACTTCATTTACTGATGTTACAACGATATCTTGATCAGTATTATTTAGAGCATAAGCAAAAACTTTTTCGTTGTGTGTGGTTTGGACAAAACTTATTTGGTGAGGTTTAACCACTTTGTAATTAGCCAATTCATCTCGGTTTACTTTTGAAGTTGGATCACGAAATTCTTTAGATGTACTAACACCTTTAACATTTTTAGTACCGTTTGGGCCGTTCCGAATGTCTTGTCGTTTAATATACGGAGCAATAACTTCGCAAGGCATCTTTTTTCTTAAATTTTCTATGTACGCATCGCAAACAAGTTTCAAATCTTCCAATCCACGCTCGTAGCATTTTTGATTTTCAAGCATGGCATTATAAATATTTACATATTTTCTCTGAACTTGAAGAGAAGGTAAATCAACAGTCATGTTACATAAGGTTTCCCACGAAAATACTTCCGTTGAACTGCCCCATGATTGAAAACAAGCTTCTCTATCCCACTCATCACGCTTAAAATGTAAAAACAAGTAATCAGCTAATACGTAGTTCTCCATAGAGGGTTTTACCTTGAATGCTATATTGTTCCAACTAATAATAAAATTTTTATTTGTATTATTATATCCAAAGCCAATCCTTTTACCGTGTGTTCGGGGGTTGTAAATAAATTCTTTAGGATGAACTATTAAAAATTTCGATAAATCCGTTTCAGTGACATCTGCTTTAGTGGGTATTATTTCCTTCGTTATTGTCATACCCTTTACGTCATCAGGTCCATATTTCAATTCTGAATTAGTGTTTAATACAAGTTCTATCAAATCTCCCAACTTATATTTATTTAATGCCATAGCCGATACCTCCAAATGCTTCAATCAACATTTTTTGTGATTTTTCTTCATTTGAAAGAATTTCTTTCATTTCGTTTTGTATTCTCGCCATTTCTTTTTCATAATCTATTTCTAAGTCATGGTCGATAAACTCTATGTATTTGCTCGGTGTGAGAGCCCAACCTTTACTTTCGATTTCATCAATTTCCACACTGCGATAAAGTTCGGGAACGGCATAATTTTTTCCGTCTGTACCTTCGCTTTGCCATGTGTGATAAATTTTTGCCGCTTTCTCAATTTGTTCAGGCGATAAACGTACTTTCTTCTTGTTTTCACCTTTGACGGCGTTTTCTCTCCATTGGCGCAAGTCCATAAACAATATTTCATGTTCACGGTTTCTTAGATTCTTGCCGTGATATTTACCACCTTTTTTGTTTTGATTTAAAATCCAAAGCGTAACACTTATGTCTGTGGTAATAAATAATTCTCTCGGAAGAACGATAATAGCTTCAACTTTATCGTTTTCAATTAATTTTTTGCGTATATTTGTGGTATCACTGTCGTTTAGTGCTCCGTTGGCAAGTAAAAATCCGGCAACACCGTCAGCAGGTTTTAGATGAGAGAGCATATGTAAAATCCACGCATAATTTGCGTTGCTTTCCGGTGGCGTTTCGTAATCAGCCCAACGAGCATCATCTTTAAGATTATCATCATACCAACGTTTTAGGTTAAATGGCGGGTTCGCCATTATATAATCAAAGTATAATCCTTTATGCAAATCGTGAGTGAATGAAGAATCACTCGTATCACCGAGATGATGACTTATTCCACAAAGTGCAAGGTTCATTTTTGCAAGACGGTAAGTTGCCGGTTCTTTTTCTTGACCATAAATATTTATTGTATTTATATTACCTTGTTTTGATTTTACCAATTCCGCACTTTGAATAAACATACCGCCCGAACCGCAAGCAGGGTCATATAAAGTCCCATTATATGGTTCAACCATTGCGGCAATCAATTGAACTACGTCATGCGGAGTGTAAAACTCCCCTTCTTCTTTCGTTGCGTTTACTGCAAATTCCTTAAGAAAGTATTCGTATACATGTCCGATGAGGTCTTTTTCTTCTCCGAATGCTTTATGACTGATTTTGTTTACTTCATCTACAAGTTTTTTAATGTCATTGGGGGCGAGATTACGTGTTGTAAATGTGCCTTCTATAAAACAGCCTTTTAAATCTTTAGATTCTGTTGCAATATCATGAAGAGCGGTATCCAATGCTACATTAAGCTCCGGTGCAGGCGTGTTGATAATTTTTGACCACCTGGCACTAAGTGGCAAATTATAAGTACCGTCAGTAAAAGTAGCATCATCAAAAAACGCTGCTTTTATATTTTCATCTTCCGGGTCAAGTCCTTGAGCAATTAAGTTTTGGCGAAGTTTTTCAATTCCGTCTTCATATTTTTCTCCTATAAAACGCAAAAACACAAGTGTGAGCATCATATCTCTTTTTTCAAAAAATGAACCCGAATTTTTAGCCGCACGTAAGATATTTCTGCAGTTGAATAAAATGTTGTCTATATTTAATGTTTTTTCAGTAGTTTTTTTCTTAGCCATGTTTTAAATATTCCTTCCTATTTTTAATTCGTTGAATTAAGTCAATTGAAAAATGTCGAATTTTGTATATTCACTTGGAATATTATACCAAAATATTATTGTTTTTTCTATCAGGTATCGATAACAGTCGAAAAATGTAAATCAGATGAGTTTCTTCGACACGATTAAAAAACAGTCGTGTGAAACAAAATATAAATATTTTCAAAAAATGTTTCACATTTTATATTTTCTATGATATAATAATTATGTGAAACAAAATCCAAGAGAATAACTTAAAATGTTTCACATTGAGGAGAGAACATCAATGGATAATAAATCTGAGATTATAGCACTTCTTCAGGATAAACAGTTGCTTGAGCATCAGCTCGAGTCGCTTTCGT
>CALDOU010000051.1 GCA_937912175.1 uncultured Clostridia bacterium | reverse complement strand
TTTCCTTATTTTCCCGGGCCGTCTCCAGCCAAGTATCTTCAGCATCACTGAGCTTAACTACCGTGTTCGAGATGGGAACGGGTGGACCCTCAGCATCATCAGCACCAACACTATGTTATTTAGTTTACACCTTATTTTAAGATTCGTCAATACTTTTTTGAAAAAATTTTTTATATCTACTTTTTAAACATATTAATTTTAGAAATTATAATATTAATAGTTTAAAAACACATAAATGCAGGAATTGTATAGTCTAAAATCCTGTTAATACGATAACAAACGAAAAATAAAAATAAATTGAATCATTTTATTTTCCATATATAGTATAATAATCTTAGTATATTTAAAAATAACGAAAAATGAATTTACTAAAGGGTGGGAATTAAGTTGGAAAAAAACAAAGTAAGAATTAATATTAATGGTATAAGTTGTAATATATTGTCTGATGAAAGTGAAAGTTACGTTCATTCTGTGGCGGATGAGGTGAATGATGCCATTCAAAAGGTAAAACTTTCAAATCCCGGACTTTCTCAGTCTATTGTTAATATATTAGTTATGCTGGATTTTTGTGACAGAGCAAAAAAATCGGAATATAAACTTGAAAATTTGAAAACTCAGCCATCAAATAATATGAGTGATTTTGGAAATTCCGATGATTTAAAACCTAAGTTAAAAAGCAGTGGTCAAAAGTTAAATTCCGAATTAAATAAAGCCGGAAACAAAGCTAAGAAAAGTAAATCAAACAACAATAAAAGTTAATTATAAATTTCGATGATTTAATAAAAATTTTGTGATTTTTTTTAGAGCTTATTTTAATCTTAATATTAAAATGTTGAAAGCTTTGTGGAAAATGAGGAAAACTTTTTGAAAAATCATTAAATTTAAACCCCAAACTATGCCGTTATTTCTTTTTTCGAAGAAAAATTTTTAAATAAACAAAAAAATGTTAATAAAAAAGGTGATATTGTGGAAAGTAAAAATCAACCCCAAAATGTATTAAATTTTTGTAAAATATTAGAAGGAGCAGCAGAACCCAAAAGAGCTACTTCCGGTTCAGCCGGTATGGATTTATGCGCTTGTATTGACAACCCAATTACTTTAAATCCCGGAGAAAGAGCGTTTGTTCCGTGCGGAATTGCGATTTCATTGCCGAGTTCGGATTATGTTGCTTTATTATTTGGAAGGAGCGGTTTGGGAGTTAAACACGGAATAATGCTTTCAAACGGAGTGGGAGTTATTGACAGTGATTACAGAGGGGAGATAAAAGCTTCACTTTTAAATACCGGTAATGAAAGTTATACAATTAATCCCGGAGAAAGAATTTGCCAATTGGTAATAATGAGGGTGGAAAATTTTCCATTGGTTCAAGTTGACAAATTGGATGCCACCGAACGTGGATTAGGGGGATTTGGATCCACCGGAAAATAAGTTGCACAGTTTTAAAATTCATTTAGGTAATAAAATAGAGTGAAAAAAGTTTATTTGTGGTATAATTTAAATATAATTAATTTAAAAACAGCTTATAAAGTTAAATTTTTAAATAATGGATTTATATTTTAGGAGGATTTTTATCAAATGTTTTCAAAAGAAATCGGTATAGACTTAGGTACGGCAAACACTCTTGTTTATGTTAAAGGAAAAGGAATTATCAAGCGCGAGCCTTCTGTGGTTGCGGTTGATATGAAAACCGATACTGTTTTGGCGGTTGGCTCTCAAGCGAAAGAAATGATAGGTCGCACACCCGGTTCTATTATCGCTGTTCGCCCGCTTAAAGACGGTGTTATTGCTGATTTTGATATTACTGCCAGTATGCTTAAGTATTTTATATCCAAAACAGTAAGAAGTATGTTTTTTAGTAAGCCTAAAGTAGTTGTATGTATTCCTTCGGGAGTAACCGAAGTTGAAAAAAGAGCGGTGGAAGATGCTGCAAAACAAGCCGGAGCGGGAATAGTTGACTTAATAGAAGAGCCTATGGCTGCGGCAATAGGAGCAGGGTTGCCCGTTTCGGAACCTACAGGTAGCATGGTTGTTGATATTGGCGGAGGAACTTCTGAGGTTGCGGTTATATCTTTGGGTGATATTGTTACAGCTACATCTGAAAGAGTGGCCGGAGACAAATTGGACGAGGCGATAATTTCTTATGTAAAAAGAAAATATAATCTTTTAATAGGTGAACGTACAGCTGAAGATATTAAAATTAAAATAGGTTCTGCCGTACCTTATGAAGATGAAGGTGAAATGAGTATAAAAGGAAGAAATCTTATGGACGGACTTCCGAAAAATATAGTTATTACTTCGGAAGAAGTAAGAGAAGCTCTTTCCGAACCTTTAAGATGTATTTTAGAAGCTATAAAAACCACTTTGGAAAAAACTCCTCCGGAACTTTCGGCGGATATTATTGATCACGGAATTATGATTACCGGCGGTGGAGCACTTTTAAGGGGCATAGATACTTTGATTTCCGAACATACACACATGCCGGTGTATATTGCTGAAAATCCGCTTGATTGTGTGGTTGACGGTACGGGCAAATGTTTGGATATATCCATGCCTAAAGAATACTATAAAGCACGCAGAGCCAGGTAGTGAAATAATAGTATTTGGTGATTTTATGTAAGTTGTTTTAAATTTTTATAATTGGGATGTGTTGGTAACTTTGAAATATTTTTTAAAAAGCACGTCTTTTAAAATTATTTTTGGAATACTTTTGATAATTTCAGGGATTGTTTTGTATTCTGCTTCCAATTTAAATAACAATATTTTTTCCGATGCGTTAAATTATGCCACAGAGCCTTTAGAAAAAGCTTTGTGGTATGTTTCGGGTTCTGCGCGGGATTTTTCTTATCAATTTGAAGAAAAAGAAAAATTAAAAGAAGAAAACGAATTACTCAGAAAACAAGTTAATGATCTCCGAGACACAACTGTGGATTATTATGATTTAAAAAAAGAAAATGCCCGTTTTAAAAAATATTACGGAATAAAAGAAAGTAATAAAAGTTTGCGATTTGTTTCGGCTTCTGTTATTGGAAGGAATCCCACGGAGGTTTTCGGGGATTTTGTAATTGATAAAGGAACTAATTCGGGAGTTTCAGTTAACGATGCGGTAATTACCGAAAACGGTATGGTGGGTAAGATTTGTGAAGTCAGTGCGGTTTCCGCTCGAGTAAAAACGATTTTTTCGCCTGATTCTCAGGTAGGGGTTTTAAACTTAAGAACGGGGGACAGCGGAATTATTTCCGGAGGTGTGGACCAAGCGGCAAACAATTTGACAAAAATGATATTTATTCCCGCACAAAGTGACATGCAACCCGGTGATATGGTTGTGACAGGCGGAGCAAGCGGTATGTACCCCAAAAATTTGAAAGTCGGAACTCTTAAATCTATTGAATACGATAGTTATGAAGCGTTTTATTATGCTCTTATCGAACCCTTTGAAAATATAAAGGAAATCAGGGACGTATTTGTTATTACGGATTTTAACGGTAAAGGAGTTATAAATCTTTTAGATACTAAAGAGGTTTCTAAATAACATAAAAATAAATATTTAAAGGAGGCGGTTTAATGAGTTTATCAAAAACATATAATTTTGTAAGATGGTTAATTTACACTTTGGAATTTGTGTTTTTATATGCTTTGGAACAGTCTCCGTTTTTGATAATTCCTTATTTTAATGTTAAACCCGTGCTTATTCTTTCACTTTTTGTATTTATAGCTTTGTTTGAAAAAGAGTTTGTAGGGATGTCGTTTGGAATTTTAACCGGTTTTTTGTTTGATTTGGGTTTTGGAATTCCGATTGGATTGAATGCCCTTGCTTTTTGTGTGCTGGGTTATTTTCTCGGTGTTTTATCTACTTATTTTATAAATGTTGAATTTTGGGTTACTTGGCTTTTTTGTATTTTTATTTCCGGATTGGTAATAACTTTAAGACTTTATATTTCTTATGGTTTTGTAGGATTTGAAAATATAAACGCTTTGTGGCTTACGCTTTATTTACCTGTGTTTGTTTATTCGATTTTGATTGCTCCTTTGATAATATTGATTAATCGAACGGTGTTTTACTCTGTTCATGGAATGGAGGTAAGGTAAAATCAAACTGAAGTATATTAATAAAAAACGATATATAAGCTTGTTTGTAATTGTTTTTATTATTTTTTCGATTTTTATTGCAAGGCTTGTAGATTGGCAAATTGTTAACCGAGAATATTATAAAATCAGAGCGAACAGCAGTAACATATATTTTGTAAAAACCGACCCCGTGCGAGGAGAAATCGTAGATTGTGACGGAGTGGGATTGGCTGTAAACGATACCGGTTATAAAGTGGTTATTGACCGACTGGTTATTGATAAAGAAAAAGAAAACGAAACTATTCTGAAAGTAGTAAAACTTTTGGAACATTTGGGCTGTTCGTGGATAGATGTAATGCCGATTAAATTGAAAAATCAAAATTTTTATTTTGAGGAAAATCAAGAAAGCCAAATTAAAGCTTTAAAAACATTATTTAAAATTTCCGATGATGCCACAGCGCCACAATGTATGGAAAAGCTATCTCAAAAATATCATGCGGAAAATTATTCAAAAGAAGAACAAAGAATTATATGCAGTGTACGTTCGACAATGGAAAAAACGAACGGACACTCCTCAAGAGCCATGCCGTATGTATTATCGGATAATATAAGTAAAGAAGCGGTAATAGTAATTGGGGAAAAAAGTGATGAATTTAAAGGTATAAGAATACAAACATCTTTGGTAAGAAAATACATAAACGGAGAAATTGCGCCGCATATTGTAGGATATACCGGATTTATGTCAAGTGAAGAGTATGAAAAACGTAAAGACAGTTACAGTATGGATGCTTTAATAGGTAAAACAGGTATAGAGGGAGTTTTTGAAGATTACCTGAGGGGCATCGGCGGAAAACGCATGATTCAAATGGCAAAAAATGGTGGAATAATGGATGTTTCCGAAAGAGAAAAAGCACAATCGGGGAATACTGTGTTTTTAACATTATCTTCAAAATTACAGGAAGTTGCCAATAAATCTTTAAAAGAAAATGTTGAAAGAGCTCATGCGGGTGCTTCGGATTGTAAGTCCGGTGCAGTGGTTGTGCTTAATGTAAAAGATTTTTCTGTTCTTGCCGCTTCAACTTATCCGAGTTATGATTTAACAAGGTTTATGGAAGATAAGTCTTATTATACCGAACTTGCCAAAGACAGTGCGGTTCCGCTCCTTAACAGGGCTTTTTCGGGCGCATATGCCCCGGGGTCAATTTACAAGCCTTTGGTGGCGGCGGCAGCGCTTGAATCGGGTAAAGTAACTGAAAATGAAGTAGTTAACTGTTCGGGCAGCTTTAATTATTATTCGGGGTATCATCTTAAATGTATGGGTGTTCATGGTAATTTATCCATTCGTAACGCTTTGGCAAAATCATGTAATGTGTTTTTTGCCGAAATGGGGCGGCGCTTAGGTGCGGAACTCTTGGGAGGTTTTGCGAAAAAATTTGGTATAGGAATAAAAACAGGTGTAGAGATTGGTGAAAGTAAGGGCGTTTTAGCCGGGCCCGAACACAGTAAAGAGGTTGGGGCAAAATGGTATGAATCGGGGTCTTCTCAAGCCGCAATCGGTCAATCGGATAACATGATAACTCCGTTACAACTGGCAACATATACTGCGACTGTGGCCAATGGCGGAAATCGTTACAAAACTCATTTGGTAAGCAAAATAATGGATTATACTCGTACTAAACTTATAAAAAATATCGAACCTGAATTTGTGGAAAACGTGGGAGTTTCGGAACAAAATTTAAATATTGT
>CALDOU010000050.1 GCA_937912175.1 uncultured Clostridia bacterium | reverse complement strand
AGTATTACCGGTTTATCGGTTTTTAATACAAGGTTTAAAAAATAAGCGGTTTCTTCAAGCGTGTCTGTTCCGTGAGTAATTACAAAACCGTCTACGTTATCATCCTTCGCTTTGTTATTAATATATTTTGCCAGTTTAATTAATTTTTCAAATGTCATGTCGCAGCTGTCTACATCAAAAATATTGTTTGATATTACATTTGCAAGATTTTTTAAAGAAGGAATTTCCGCTACCAATTGGTCTACTTTTAATTGTGCCGAATCATAAGAGGAGGTTTCGCCTTCTTCGCCGGTTCCTGCAATGGTACCGCCGGTGCCCAATACAATTATATTTTTTTGTGTATTTTCAATTTCAGCTTGCGTAACATACATTTAAGCATTCTCCTAATCATATTTATATTAATACTTAAGATTGAAAACCATTGACTATATTACATGTTACAGTATTTTTTTGTTTAAATCAATATGTAAGTATATAATAATTATTGTCGAAAAAATGTAATTTTTTGATTATTTAGATAATTAAATGTAAATATTTGAATCCAGCATAACATTTATTAAGCATTAGTGGTATAATAAATTTATATACTATATTATTAATATTTTAGATAGGTGATTTTTAAATGTCAAAAATAAATCTGGGTATAATTTTCGGAGGAAAATCTTCCGAACATAAAGTTTCATGTATTTCTGCAAAAGCTATAATCGAAAATATTTCAAAAGATAAATATAACTTATATTTAATTGGAATAACCGAAGACGGAAAATGGAATCTTTTTTCCGGAGATATATCGGAAATTACGGACGGAACTTGGGAAAATAACAAATCCAATAAAAATGCGTTTGTTTCCCCGGATTCTTCTGTAAGAGGATTGGTTATATGTAATGAAAAAGGAGAAAAGTCGGAAGTTGTTTGTTTAGATGCGGTTATTCCCGTACTTCACGGAAAAAACGGAGAAGATGGTACGATTCAGGGGCTTTTGAAATTGGCCGGAATACCTTTTGTCGGATGTGATACCGCATCTTCTGCGGCATGTATGGATAAGGTTATTACCAATTCTTTATTGGCTTATCATAATGTATCCAAACCTGCTTTTTACTGGTTTTATATGTATGATTTTAAAAACGATCCCGAAAAGATTGCTAATGAAACCGAAAAGATTATAAAAAAATATCCAATGTTTGTTAAACCCGCCAATGCAGGGTCTTCTGTGGGAATCAGTAAAGTTAATAATCGTGAAGAACTTATTCAAGGCATAGAGACGGCCGGGCTGGAAGACAGTAAAATATTGATCGAAGAAGGGATAGTGGGAAAAGAAGTTGAGTGTGCCGTTTTGGGGAACAATGAATTGTTGGCATCTATTCCCGGTGAAATAGCTCCTTCAAATGAATTTTATGATTATGACGCCAAGTATCTAAGTGGTACTTCGGATTTATATATTCCCGCAAGAATTTCCGATGAGGTTTCAAAAGAAATTCAGGAAACCGCTAAAAAAGCTTATAAAGTGATGGGCTGTACAGGTCTTTCACGAGTGGATTTTTTTGTGGAAGAAAAAACCCAAAAGGTATTTTTGAATGAAATTAATACTTTCCCTGGTTTTACCGATATTAGTATGTATCCTAAACTTATGAAAAAAATGGGTATAGGTTTTTCGGAACTTATTGATAAATTGATTTGGCTTGCTGTTAATAAAGATTGATTTTTATAAGGGGCAAATTTACCCGGAGGAAATACAAATGAAAGAAAATAAAATATTTAATGGTAATATGCGTGAAAAACCCATTGGAATATTTGATTCAGGGTTGGGTGGACTTACTTTTTATAAAGCGTTAAGCAGCATTATGCCAAACGAAAATATTGTTTATTTTGGAGATACTGCAAGAGTGCCGTATGGAGAAGTCGGTAGGGAAGAGATTGTTGGATATATTAATCAAGCGGTAAATTTTTTTCACGACTTAGATGTAAAAATGATTATAACGGCATGCGGAACAGTGAGCTCTTTTATCGAAGATGTTGATTTTGGCAATATACCGGTTGAAGGAGTGATAAAACCCTCTGTTTTATCAGCTATAAGAGGTTTTTCAAGCGGTGGGATAGGTGTAATGTGTACTTCTGCGACGGCTAAAAGCAAATCATATGAAAAAGAATTTTTAAAATTGGGATTTACTGCTCAAACGTACACTCGGGGTTGTCCAAAACTTGCCTCTCTTATCGAAAAAGGTATAGTTAATGAAAATGATAAAGAATTGATGAATGTTTTAAATGATGATTTGAAAATTTTTAAAGAAAATCACGTGGATACTGTTATTTTAGGGTGTACTCATTATCCTATAATTAAAAATGTTATAAAAAAAGTTATCGGAGAAAACGTGAATTTGATTGATCCCGGAACAGAGACCGCTAAAATTGTAAAGGAAAAACTTGAATCGGCAAATTTGAATAATCCGGGAATAGATAAAAAATCGGAAAAATTTTTTGTCAGCGGTGATCCGGAGTTGTTTGTTAAAACCGCAAATGATTTTTTAAATCGTGATATAGCTTTAAATGTTGAAAAAATAGATATTAGTAAATATTAATTTAAAGTAAAGAGGTGTTATAAATTAAAGAAAATTATTTTATTGATATAATTTCCACTCGTTCATTAAATGATGATGATGATACCATCTCTATTAAAACAACGGGGAACGTTTCTCATATGAGAGGTAAAAAATACATTACATATAAAGAGTACGATAATGAAATTCCGGAAAAGTATAAATTATGTACTTTAAAAATAGAAAATGATAATTGTATTACATTAATTAAAAATTATGAAGACCAAACCACAAAACTGATACTTGAAAAAGGTAAAAGACACTATTGCCCCTATTATACTGAGTTCGGGATGTTAACTGTCGGTATTTTTACGAATGAAATTGATTTCAGGTCCGAAGAGCCTGATGGAGAACTGTATTTGAAATATTCCATGGATATAAATTCTTCGTTTGTGGGAATAAATGAAGTGAAAGTGAAGTTTAGAAAGAAGGAAAACGAATATGTATAATTTAGAAAATACAATTTTTTTAATAAAAAAATCCATACTCAACGTTTTGAAAACTCTTGTTGAAGAAAAAATTTTGTCGGGAACAATAAGTGAAAATTTTGATATAGAAATTCCCACAGAACGTGAGCATGGAGATCTTTCTTCTAATGTGGCGTTAGTTTCGGCCAAAACTTTTAAAATGCCGCCTCGCAAAATTGCGGAATTAATATCCGAAAAATTAAAAGAATGTGATTTTGTTGATGAAAACTCAATTGTTAAAAAAGTAGAAGTTGCAGGTCCGGGATTTATTAATTTTTTCTTGGGACCTAAGTTCTTTTGTGAAACATTAAAAGAAATAAATAAATTTAAAGATGAATACGGAACTTCTGATTTCGGAAAAAACAAAAAAGTTATGGTGGAATTTGTTTCTGCCAATCCCACCGGGCCAATGCATATGGGAAACGCCAGGCTGGGGGCTTTAGGGGACTGTTTGGCTTCTATACTTCAAAAAACCGGTTATAATGTTTATAAAGAATTTTATGTGAATGACGCGGGAAATCAAATAGAAAAATTCGGAATGTCTTTGGATGTTAGATATCGCCAAATTTGTGAAAAAAAACTTTCAAACGGCGGCACCGTGATTGAAATGCCCGAAGATTGTTATCAAGGCTCCGATATTACCGATTTAGCTCAAGAGTTTTTCGATATTTACGGCGATGAATATATAAATAAAAGTTTTGAAGAAAGAAAGAAAGCTATAGTCAATTTTGCATTACCGAAAAATATTAATCGGATGCAGGAAGATATGGCGAAATATAAAATCATATATGATAATTGGTTCTATGAAAGTACTTTACATGAAAGCGGAGAAGTTGACAGAATTATAAACCTTCTGTTTGAAAAAGGTTACGCTTATGAAAAGGATGGCTCGGTATGGTATAAAGCCACTTTATTCGGTTCTGAAAAAGACGAGGTTTTGAGAAGAAAAAACGGAATTCCTACTTATTTTGCGGCTGATATAGCGTATCATTATAATAAATTTGTAACACGCGGATTTGATACTTGTATTGATATTTGGGGAGCGGATCATCACGGTCATGTTGCTCGAATGAAGGGCTCTATGGAAGCTTTGGAAATTGATAAGAATAAACTTCATGTGTTATTGGTGCAATTGGTTCGTCTTTTGAAAAACGGTGAAGTGGTACGCATGAGCAAGCGTACGGGAAAAGCTGTCCAACTTTCGGATTTAATTGATGAAGTTGGTGCAGATGCGGCAAGATTTATTTTTAATACTCATGAAGCTGATTCCGGTATGGACTTTGATTTGGATTTGGCGGTTAAACAAGATTCCCAAAACCCCGTATATTATGTACAATATGCTTATGCTCGTATATGTAGTGTTTTTAGGCAATTAAAATCCGAAAATAAAAAATGGGATATAAATCAAGTAAGTGATTTAAGCGTTTTAAAAGAAGAAGCCGAACTCAAGCTTATATATTTTATGGCAAAATACCCTTCGGAGCTTTTAAAATCTGCAATTAATTATGATCCGACCAAGATGACTCGCTATGTGATTTCTTTGGCAAATTTATTTCATAAATTTTATTCTTCTTGTAAGATAATAACAGAAGATAGTACTTTAACCTCTTCCAGATTATATTTGTGTGACTGCGTGAGAACGATTATAAAAAATATTTTGGATATGTTTAAAGTCGATGCACCGGAAGTAATGAATTAAAAACAAGTTAACACCCTTACGATAATATTTTCGTAAGGGTGTTAATTAAGTAAGATTAAAAATTATATTTTTGGCACGATTAACTTGAATATTTTGTTCGTGAAATTATAAGTTGTTGTTTTTCTTTTTTAGGCAACTGACTATTTCTTTTACTGCACTGACTTCTTTTTCGGAAAGACCGTCCACCATTATGGTGGATGTTTTTTTTATGCCCAAAAGGTAGTCTGCTGAAACATCAAAAAGGTATGCCAGCTCTACAATATATTGGGTGGAAGGAATGGAAATTCCCATTTCCCAAGCATTAACGCTTGAACGAGTTATTCCCAATTTTTTAGCTACATCGGTTTGCCGTAGATTTTGTCTTACTCTTAATTCTTTGATTTTTTCTGCAATCATAATGGAGTCTCCTTGAGCTTTTTATATAAGTGTATGATTGTCATAAAGATATTACATTATCAGAATGATGTTTATATTTGACAAAAATATTTTTTCATGATACGATAGTTAAAACACAATTTAATAATATTTTTAAATATGTGTTTTAAAAAATATTATATTTGGAGGTATAGTTATGAAAAATGAAAACAAAGCACAGTTTTGCACGGCAAAGGGCAAGAAGGAATCGTCGGGTTTTAAAATCGGAAATCGTTGGTGGCTTTATGGAATAATCGCTTTATTTGCAACTTGTACTGTATTGAGCGGCTGTTCCGAATCTTCTACAAAAGTTGGCAGTGATACCTCTTCGCAAAGTCAAACTTCTACAAAAGTTGGCAGTGATGTTTCTTCACAAAGCCAAACTTCTCAAGATGAAAAGAAAGAGTATAAAGTTGGTGATATAATTGCTTTTGACAATAAAGAAATTACAGTTACCAATGTTGATAAAAACTATAAACCTAAGTATAGTACTGCAAAATCAGGTGAGCAATTTATCAAAGTAACTGTAAAAGTTGAGAATAAGTCAAATAGTAAAATATCGGTTAACCCCTATGATTTTAAAGTTCAAGACAGTCAAGGAAGCATAGAAAATGTAGCGTCTCCCACATTTTCTCTTGACGACATGTATCAAAGCGCAGAGCTGGCATCGGGCGGAACAAGAACTGGTTCAGTGGTTTTTGAGGTTCCAAAAAATGATTCCGGTTTAAAATTTATTTATGAACCGTCTTTTTGGTCTAATAAAAAAGTGGAAGTTAAACTGTAAATTCCCTGTATAGCGTTAAAAAAATCATCCCAACGAAAAATATTTTTCATTGGGATGATTTTATATAATATAATTAATTTTTATTTGAAGAATAAGTTTTGGGATCATACCAGACAAACTCTTTATTTGGATTGCCGTTATCTTCGAGAGTCATGTACCACCATCCGCACTTTGGACATCCGTGTTTGTTTTGTTTGCAAAAAAGATCAATATTATTTTTAAAAAACTATACATTATTAATAAATTGAAGTTGTACACTATTAACAAAACAAAAAGGCCGACTATTGCATAGTCGACAAATTATGATAATGGTCCGCCCGGAGGGATTCGAACCCCCGACCTTCAGAATCGGAATCTGCTGCGATATCCAGCTTCGCCACGGGCGGATATATTTATTATATTAACAAAATCTATATAGTTAAGTCAAATTTTACATGTGTTACCATATTGTTTTAAAATGTAATAAATTAATATATTTTTTAAAACAATCTTGACATTTTGAACAAAAATGTTTTAATATAAAAGGTGATATGGGATTTAAGTGAAGTAAGGAGGAGCAAATTATGAAAAAGAATTTTTTTATTGGTTTGGGAGCTTTGGTAATTTGCGGAGCAATAATATGCTTGTCAGGCTGTGACAATAAAATAAATTTTTTTAATTTTACACAACAAGAGCAAAACGTTCAAACAGAAAATATTAAAATAACGATTGATTCTAAATATACAATTACCACAGATAAAGAATTTTATAAACCGAGTATTCGTATTGCGAAATCCGCGGATGAGTATATTTCAGTTCAACAGTTAAAAGACGGAAATGAAAAATTGAAATTACCGACGGACGGTTCTTATACGGCGGCGCAATTAGCAGAAGATTTTCAAAATTATACATCTAATTTAACGGGATTTTCACCTGTTTCATCAGTTACTTTCGGAGGTAAAGCAGCATGTAAAACCACAACTTCTGTTAACGGTGTAAAATCAGATATATATAGGGTTTTGACTGATAATAATAATGTTTATAAAGTGGTAGTTTCGGGACCGGAATTTAAAAATTCTGAAGAAGTTGAAAAGATCATAAAAAATCTTGTGCTCGAATAAAATTAAAAATTTTAAAGGTATCTAAATAAAAACATTCAACGATTTTATCGGTGGGTGTTTTTTTATTACGATTATATTATTGATACAATTTGATAAATTTGTGTGATAAAAGTTGGCTTTTATCATCATTTACAATGCTGTTAAGGTGAATTTATACTTGAAAACATTAATTATTAATGATATATTTATAGTGCAATTTTTAAAATAATTAAATAGTAAAGGGGCGTTTTTGTGTTTAATTTTAGGAAAAATAAAATAATTCGATTTTTAGTTTTTGCTTGTTTGATTGAATTTATAACAGTAGGTTTTTCCGTAACTGCACACGCAATGCAAATTTTTATAAAAA
Organism: uncultured Clostridia bacterium; assembly: GCA_937912175.1. Classification (GTDB taxonomy): domain Bacteria; phylum Bacillota; class Clostridia; order Oscillospirales; family Acutalibacteraceae; genus UMGS1491. Next base: position 5,361 of record CALDOU010000050.1, on the reverse strand, counting down.
ACCCGGAAGACAAAAAAATTACGTTAGAAGTAGAACCCGGTGATACCATTGAAAACGTTAAAGCAAAAATTCAGGATAAAGAGGGAATCCCCCCTGACCGGCAAATATTAATTTTTGCAGAGAAAGAATTAGAGGATAACAGGACACTTGCCGATTATAATATTCAAAAAGAAAACACATTATACTTAAAAATACGAAATCATGTTCATGATTGGAAATATATTGTTTCGGAAACAACTATTACCGCAAAATGCGAGGGAAACAATGACTGTACTGTTCCGGGCGGTAAGACTACCGGAGTATCTGTTACAATTATTCCACCCGAACGATCTATTTGTGACGGAACGTCAAAAAAGGCTACGCTTTCAGATACATCAGCTTGGACGGGTGCAGGGCTTAGTGAGCCGACTATTAAATATAGAGGTACCGAAGGTACTTATTATGCAGAAAGTGAAAGAGCGCCCGAAAAAGCCGGAACTTATGAAGCATATATCACCGTAGAAGATAAAATTGCTAAAGCTGCATTTGAAATTTTGACAAAAAGATATTTTAATGTTGAAGACAATTATCAAAAATATATTTTAGGTTGTAATAATAAATTTTCCGTTTATTTAAATGTTAATATTTCCAAATTTGTCGGGATTGTGCTGGACGGCAATGAAATTAGACCAAAAAATTATGTTGCCGAAAACCATAATGGTAATACCATTATTATATTTACGCCCGAATATATGAATACTCTTGCTGTCGGTGAACATACTCTTCAAGTTATATTTACGGAGTGTGTAGGGGTTGCGAATTTTACGGTTGTGGAGCCTGATGGTTATGTACAAATAGAGTTACCTACAGAATTACCGATGACGGGTGACAATAGTTTTGGTTGGCTATGGTTTTATATTTGCGTTATCGGTATTATCTTTAGTACGTTGTTTATTGCGAAAAAAAGAAAATCAAATATGTTTTGAAGTTAAAAATATTTAAAAATGATTTGGAATTATATTTTTACTATTGACAGGAAAGAAAACATATTATAAACTTAATATAGGGTGTAAAGTAATTTGCTTTACACGTTGCTTTTAAACATATTTCAAAGGAAGAATATGACTATGGATAAAAATGTTACGGTTCCGATGTTATTGGATGTGTATGGCAATATTCTTTCAAAATCTCAATTTGATGATTTGGACTTATATTATAATAATGATTTGTCATTGTCGGAAATTGCGGATAATGTAGGTAAAAGTCGTCAAGGTGTATTTGAATCCATAAAAAAAGCAGAAAACATTTTAATTGATATGGAAGAAAAACTTGGCTTTTTAAAAAAGCTGGGCAATATAAAAAAAGATTTTAATAAAATAGGTGAAACTTTATTAGCTTTAAAAAATAATAATTTTTTTAAAGATTCGGATAATAAAGATTTAAAAGCAATTTTAGATATTTCTCTTAGTTATAAAAATTATTAATTTGTATAAAGGTAAGGTGATATTTTGGCATTTGAAAATCTTTCGGAAAAAATTTCCGCAGCATTTAAAAAATTAAGATCTAAAGGAAAACTTACCGAAGCCGATGTAAAAAATTCCATGCGTGAAATAAGACTGGCGCTTTTAGAAGCCGATGTAAATTATAAAGTGGCTAAAGATTTCACCAATAAAGTGACCGAAAGAGCTATAGGTTCTCAAGTAATGGAAAGCCTCACCCCGGCACAAATGGTTATAAAAATTGTGAATGAAGAATTGGTAGATTTGATGGGTGAAGAAAAAAATCAATTGGTTTTTTCTTCTAAACCACCTACAATAATTATGTTGTGCGGACTTCAGGGTTCAGGTAAAACAACTCATGCCGCAAAATTGGCTTTAAAATTAAAAAAGCAAGGCCACAGACCGATGCTTGTGGCGTGTGATGTTTATCGTCCGGCAGCAATAAAGCAACTTCAAATTTTAGGTTCTCAAATAGGTATACATGTTTTTGAAATGGGGAACGCCTCTCCTTTGGATATATCCAAAAATGCTCTTTCTTATGCCAAAGATCATGGATATGATGTATTGATTATTGATACCGCGGGAAGACTCCACATTGATGAAGTTTTAATGAATGAACTTAAAAACTTGAAAGAACTTTTGAGCCCGCAGGAAATTTTATTGGTAGTTGATGCGATGACAGGTCAAGATGCTGTTATCGTTGCAAAATCGTTTAATGAACTTTTGGATATTACGGGAGTAATTTTAACAAAACTTGACGGTGATACACGAGGCGGTGCCGCACTTTCCGTAAAAGCTATTACGGGTAAGCCGATTAAATTTATAGGTACAGGCGAAAAGCCTGAAAATTTAGAGGATTTTCACCCTGACCGTATGGCTTCAAGAATCTTAGGTATGGGTGATGTACTTACCTTAATTGAAGACGCAGCTGCAAGCTTTGATAAGAACGAAGCCGAAAGAATGGCTCAAAAGTTGCAGAAAAATAGTTTTGATTTGGACGATTTAAAAGATCAAATGATGCAAATCAGAAAAATGGGGCCTTTAAAATCTATTTTAACGAAACTTCCGGGTATGGATAAACAACTTAAAGATGTTGATATAGATGAGAGAATTATGGACAGAACTTATTCAATAATTTTGTCTATGACTCCAAACGAAAGAAAAAAACCTTCGATTATTAATCCTTCTCGTAAAAAAAGAATTGCAGCAGGCAGTGGGGTTAAGGTGGAGGACGTAAACAAACTTTTAAAACAGTTTGAACAAATGCAAAAAGTTATGAAAAAATTTGGCGGCAAATTTAAAAGAGGTATGCCGAAATTTAGATTTCCTAAATTTTTTTGATGAGTAAGTCTAAGTGAAATTTTTTAAGTAACAAATTTAATTTAGTTTATATGTTTCAATTCAAATATATAAAAAATAAAATATTAATTTATGGAGGAAAAGAAAAATGGCAGTAAAAATAAGACTTCGCAGAATGGGAGCACACAAAAAACCTTTTTACAGAGTGGTGGTAGCGGATTCACGTTCGCCACGTGACGGAAGATGTATTGAAGAAATCGGATATTTCAATCCTATGGTTAAACCTGTTGATATTAAGCTTGATATGGAAAAAGTTGAAAAATGGATTTCTAACGGTGCTCAACCGACCGACCGTGTAAAAAGTATTATAGAGGAATTTAAAAATCCTTCTGATAAGCCGACAGTTAAAAAAATAAGCAAAAGAGCAGCCAAAAAACAAGCCGAAGCAGCTGAAAAAGCAGCCGAAGCTAAAGCGGATGAAGCTGAAGTTAAAGAAGACGAAGCCACAGAAGAAACAAAATAATTGAGGTTTTAATTTTAAATAAAACATAAATAGTATGTTTTTAAAAGGAGAAACTTTTAATGGATGATGTAATTGAAAATCTTTTAAACGTTATTTTACGTGAGCTCGTTAAAAATGTAGAAGCAATAAAAATTTTAAAGGACGATTCGGCTCAAGACGGATTAATTGTGTACAGGATAATGGTGGATGAAAGTGATATGGGAAGAATTATAGGAAAACAAGGCCGTATAGCTAAATCCATTAGAAATATTGTACGTTCCGCCGCTATAAAGAATAATATCAAAGTTGCGGTTGAAATCGGCTGAAATGGTTATTGCAAATTAAATAATATTAAAAAATTACACGTTTGGTTTTTCCGAACGTGTAATAAGTGATTTTTAGGAGAAATTCGACTTATGAGTAAAAACAAGTACTTATGCGTAGGAAAAATTGTTGGATCGCGTGGCATTGACGGGGAGATTAAAATAGAGTCCTGGTGTGATAGCCCCGATGTGTTTTTTGATATAAAAAAATTTTTTCTTGATATTGAGAGCTTGCCCTTAAATATTGAAAACATTCGAGTTCATAAATCTCAAGTTTTAATGAAGATTAAAGATATTAAAGATAAAAATTCGGCCGAAAAGCTTCGCGGAAAGCTTCTTTATTCTTTAAGAGAAGATATTCCTATTGATGAAAACAGTTATTTTATAGAAGATCTTAAAAACTGTGATGTTGTTGACGCTAAAAGTAATAAAATATATGGAAAATTAAAAGATGTATTTAATACCGGAGCTAATGATATTTATAGTGTGGTTAATGCGGTAGGAAAAGAATATTTGGTTCCTATTATTGAGAATACAGTTGAAAAAGTAGATTTTGATAATGAGATTATTTTCATAAATCCAATAGATGGAATATTTGACTTATAAGGGAGTTTTATATGAGCAGTATACATATAGATATAATGACTCTTTTTCCTGAAATGTGTGAATCTTATTTATCCGAAAGCATAATTGGCAGAGCACGCAAAAAAGGAATTTTGGATATATCGTGTCACCAAATAAGAGATTTTGCATATGATAAACACAAAAGAGTAGATGATACTCCTTATGGTGGCGGTAAAGGGATGGTGATGATTCCCGACCCGATTTTTAAGTGTTTTGAATATATTTGTGAGTTGCGTAAAGTACGACCTCATTTGATTTATATGTCTCCTAAAGGCAAGGTTTTTAATCAAGATACAGCAAAAAAATTAAAAGAGTATAGTAATATTGCTATTTTATGTGGCCATTATGAGGGTGTTGACCAACGTGTGCTTGATGAAATAGTGGATGAGTATATTTCTTTGGGTGATTATGTTTTAACAGGCGGAGAGCTTCCTGCGCTTGCTTTGACCGATGCGGTTTCACGCATGATACCGGGAGTACTTTCGGAAAATATATGTTTTGAGGAAGAAAGTCACTATAACGGTTTGTTGGAATATCCTCAATATACCAAGCCTTATAAATGGCATGACAAAACAGTTCCGGATGTGTTAATCTCCGGACATCATGCTAATATTGAAAAATGGAAAAAGGAGAATTCTTTAAAAGAAACTCAAAAATACCGTCCTGAACTTTTGGACAATAATTAAATCGACATTATTTTAAATTGCCGAGTAATATCAATATTATACAAAAAGGCAAAACAAAATTAGCAAATTAAACAATCGAAAAACATGATTTTTATATTCTATGGTAATTTGAACTAAAAAAAGGTTTTTTTATTGACTAAAGTGATAGCTGTGGTATATAATATATCAACGTGAAGATTACTAATATTGTAATTATAAAATTTAAAATAAATGTAGGGAGAGAAAGAAATTATGTACGTTAAAGAAGTAACAGTTCAAAATCAATTGGGGCTTTATGCAAGACCGGCAACATATTTTATACAAAAAGCCAATGAGTTTCAATCTTCTATTTGGGTAGAAAAAGACGACAGAAGGGTGAATGCTAAAAGCTTGTTGGGTATTTTATCTTTGGGTGTAATAGGTGGTACTCCAATTAAAATTATTGCCGATGGTATAGATGAAGAAGCTGC
>CALDOU010000049.1 GCA_937912175.1 uncultured Clostridia bacterium | reverse complement strand
GGAACAAAGTTAATTTCTACTTTAAGTGCAACTTATAATCCCACAACCCAAAAAATCGAATACACACTCACAAACATAAAATACAATTTTACTATTACAATTAATCGACAATTAAAAGAATGTTCCATTACATTCGCCGCCCCGCCTTCCTTGGATTCCGGTACCGATAGTCCCGCATTCGATTATAATATCATTACACCGTCAAATTATGCCAACACAACTATGTCAGAAATAAACTATACCATTAAGGTAAATTATGGTGACACGGTTTCGTTTACTATATCTCCCCAAATCGGTATTGACACTTATAATGCCATTATAAGCAAACAAAAACAAATAACCGGTGAAAATTATGAAGTAATTAATCTTGTAAACGGGAAATATACAATAAAATCAGTTACAGAAGACCTGCAAATTAATTACGACAATATTGAGTCCAGAGAAAACACCGTAACATTTACCCAATATGATGAATTAAGTTTTAAAGACAGTAACGGGGAAATTTTACCGCAAAGCAAAAACGTAAAATATAATGATTCCATAAAATTCAGGGTCATAGCTTCAGATGCCTATTCAAATTCTATCAAGAAATTAAAAGTATGCGCAGAATATGCTTCGGGCAAAACAGAAGAATTAACAAGAAATAACGAGGGTGATGACTCCTATTATTATAGTCTTAAAAACGTAAACGAAAACGTAAGAATATATTTGAAAGACTTTTTTCCAAACAAATATACAGTTACTCTGGTTACCGGCGACGGAATAGAATATTATAACCAGTACGGAACCGAAAAACTGACTTCTCTAGAACAACAGGAAGTGTCTTACGGAGAAAACTTCAGCTTTAAAATATCGTCCAAAGAAGGCTATGATATTTCAAACTTAGAAGTATACGACCAAAGCAGTGAAACAGGCGCAGCCCAACAACAATTATTATCCGCAAACGAAGTATACACAATAGAAAACATTAAAGAAAATCATACTATTACAACTCAAAATATAAGTCTTAAAAAATATAATATAGAATTTAGAGTTGTAAACGGAGGAAAATGCGTAGATGCATCCGGAAACAGCATAGGAACCTCCCAAGAAGTTTCTTATAATGACGACTTTACTTTCAGGCTTTCTTTGGACAGTGCTTATAATAAGTCCAACCCCACAGTAACCTTAAAAGGAAGCACCAAGCCACTTACTCCGAATCCCGATGGAACTTATACTCTTCATAACATCAAAGAAAATACAATTGTTGAAGTGATAAATATTACCAAGAACTCCTATACCGCAAAATTCATTCCCGCCGAGGGAGTAATCTTTAAAACTTCCAAAAACAAACCTTTTTCAGGAACTCAAGAAGTAGAATACGATAGTAATTTATATTTTAAAATTTCACTTTTGGATGCTTATGATAAATCGGTTCCGTGGGTACTTCTAAATGGTCAAAAAACGCTCGTGGAAAATGGTGGAGTTTACAGCCTTGAAAATATTCGAGACGACGTTGAAGTTGTAGTAAAAAATGTAGTTAAAAACCCCGAAGAAGTCACTATGGACGATGTAAATAACGTTCCCGAAGAAGTCTCTACCGAAAATGACATTGACGCCGTTATAAAAGCAACAAAAACTTATGAAAACTTGAACGATGAAGAAAAAGCTCAAGTCACAAATCTATCTCAATTAAAATCGGCACAATAT
>CALDOU010000048.1 GCA_937912175.1 uncultured Clostridia bacterium | reverse complement strand
AAATATATTGAAAAAATAGCGTAAAAATCAAGCGAATGTCAACAAAATCCGCTTTATTGCTTTACACTCATCGCCGTCAAACTTTTCAAGATACTTGGTGTATATCTCTCCAACACAAGTTTTGCAAATAGTTAAAAATCCACCATTGCCTTTGTATAGCATTGACCTTGTTGGTGTAAAAGCATTGCTTTTTCGTCTAAACTCATCTCCACAGACAGAGCATCTATATTTAATTTCCTTTGCTTGTTTCATTCGGCATCAGCACTTTTTGCAGCTGCTCTTAGTATTGATCCGGGTTTAAATACTACTTTTGTACCTCCTTTGATTAAAATTGGTTTTGCTGTTCTTGGGTCGGTCCCCATGCGATCTTTAACCTCTTTTGTGCTGATTTCTAGAAATCCATGAATATTAATTTTTTCTCCCGAAGCGACCATATCTGTGATTAACTCGCCTAAACTTTTCAAAATTCTTTCGGATTCACAAATTTTTAAATTAGCGTATTCGGCATACTTTCTTATGAATTGTTTTTTGTTCATTTTCAGCCTACTCCTTTACTTTTAATTTAATTTTTCGCAAGAAAAATAGCTCTCTTTCGAGAGCTTATATTTCCACATTTTATATTCTGTATCAAAAAAGTACTACATAGTGCTACAAGTTTTATTTTCCTCTTTTTTAAAATATCTGTAAAGACGCATCCTAAGTCCTTGCACTGTGTTTCCCCCACCGATTTTAAAAGCCGTTTTTTGCCAGCTATAGTTATTAACATATCTGTAAGTTAAAATCATACGAACTATCGGGTCATCAACATTTTCTATATAGTTCGTCAATTCATCACAAAGCTTCGAAAGAGTATCTTTCATGCTGATTATTTTAATTACTGAATACCCGATTTTATCTGAAACACTTTTTGAAATTGGCATTCCTGTAATAACGGACGATTTGATTTTCGCCAGTGCTTGAAGTTCTGTTAATCTCTCTTGATGCATTTTAATCTCTTTTTTTAGATAGCGAAGCTGCGATAGGTTCTTACATGTTATCATAAAACGGCCACCCTCTAAGCAAATGATTACGCAAACATCATATTTAGATTGTAACAGTTAAACCTTACATACTCCTATACCAAACCTTGCCGTATCGGTAATTCTTTATCTCTGAAAACCGTTTTTAAAGCAAAAGAATATAAGATTTCAAAAGAGAGAATTTATTGTTGCTATCGTTTGTTTTTTGTAAACTATACCAAATTTACCAATATTCTTAAAAATAGCTTGACATTATATATATATATATATAATGGGTACAGATCTAATTTAATCTTTATAAGGAGGTAAAAACCTGATGACAAAACTCTTAATGCATCTTGCCAAGTTTGTATTTGGCGAATTCGAAGAAGAAGAATTCAAAAAGTTCATGCGTTTGGGCTCAGTATTAATGATGATAGTCGGAATATACTGGACAATGCGCCCACTTAAAGATTCTTTATTCACACAACTGGTCGGTGCAGGAAATATTCCGTGGGCTAAAACCGTTTCATTAATACTCATGATACCTACAGTAGCTTTCTACACAAAACTTTTGGATGTATTCCCGAAAATTAAATTGTTGGCAACGCTGCCATCGTTGGTATACGGAAGTGTAATACTCGCTTATGCGGGATTCATTTGGGCATTCCAAAGCGGAATGATTACCCAAAGCATTCTAACGGTTGTGCTTGGCTATTTCTGGTACTTCTTCGTGGAAAGCTTCGGTTCTTTGGTAGTGGCACTTTTCTGGGCTTTCTTGGCGGAAATCACTAGCGTTGAAGGGTCTAAAAAGGGCTTCCCACTTGTATATGCATTCGCTCAAATTGGGCCGATTATTTTCCCGTTAGTTTTGATACAGATTCCGATTCTATTGAAAGCAACATCCGATGCGGTTTCAATGTTACTCATAGTCGCTGTATTGTTCCTTATAAGTTGCTTGGTGAAATACGTTGCGAAAAAGACACCCAAAGAAGAGCTCACAAAACAAACTATTGAAGGCAAACCCGACAAAAAGAAGAAAACAAGCTTTGCAGAAGGTTTAAAGCTATTATTTACCACACCTTATTTGGCAGGTATTTTCTTTTCGTTGGCATTTTTTGAAATTTTGTCCACAATTTTTGACTTTAACTTCAAATACGGAGCAGGTGAAGCCTATAGTGGCACTCAATTAACCGGTTACTTGGCTTCATATAGCACGGTTGTCGGTTTGGTGGCATTCCTCTCCATAATCTTTGGAATAAATAAAATCACAAAACGTCTGGGAATTACAATTTCATTGGTTATCGTTCCGGTATTCTTTGGCTTGGCGATTTTCGGTTTCTTAACTTTACATAGCCTTAATTTCCTATTTGGGTTGGCAGTGGGAGCTAAAGCCATCAATTACGCTCTTAACGGTCCATCACTCAAACAACTTTATGTTCCGACCAGTCCGGATGCCAAGTCGAAAGCTCAAGCTTGGATTGAAACTTTTGGTTCCAGAGCTGCAAAAGAAGGCGGTTCAATGCTGAACCTTTTGCCACAAGCTATTGGAAAAGCGAGCGCAAAATTGGCCACTTGCGGCATAGGATTCGCACTCGTTGTTATATGGTTATTCATTTCGCTTTACTTAGGTAAAACGTACAAGAAAGCGGTTGACAAAAAAACCAATGTTTGCTAACTTTTGAAGTCACTTCATATTTATATAAAATGAGTCTCGTTTTGAGGGGCTCTTTTTTTAATACAAAAATCATATTTAGATTTTAGCAGTTAAATTGTGGGTATTCCTATATTTTATTTTACCGTGTCGGTGATTTTTTATATCAGTAAAATTTATTTAAAGACAAAAAGTTAAATTTCTATGTAATAAAAATTATCCTCACACTTTTGAATATGCGAGGATATTGTTTTTGTCTATCTAAATTTTTCGCCACATTAATCTTTCTGAGATCACCCATGAACCTATTGATGATGAATACTGATAGTCGGGAGTATCAGCCCAAAAGAATTTATTATCTTCTTTTTTTATAGTTACGTCTGAAATTATGAAAAGTTTTTAATAGGTTATCTATATCTTTCTGTGTGTTTACTGTATTCCAATTCATAAAACTTCTCCCCCTAAATTTTCTTTGTATCATTGGTTACCAAACTCTAAATTTTGTTCTGCTGTCGTTTTTATCTGTTGTATATCCTAAATTAGAGTAGTTCATATTCGTATGAATATTTTTCATCACGATTTCTATTATTTCCTGATTTTTGGAATAAAAATCCACATAAGCACCATCATAAACAAACATAGCTATTTCAAATTCACTTTTCAAAAAGTCTTTATAATCAACCGGAAAAACATCTTCATCAGATTCTTGTTTACAAGCAAACAACTCCAGAAATATTATATCACACTTTTTATTTTCAAAAAATTTTTCAAAACTCTCCCAAAATGTATTTTCAGTAATTTGAATCGGATCGTAATTTTTGCAATCGTATAATTCTTGAAATCCTATTTTTACTTTGTAATTATTCAGATTGATGCCGGTGAAAATTTTAAGAAAATCACCGCTACACATATTGCGTTTAGAAACAAAATTTATACCTCGTTTCAATTTGTACATCCCCTTTTATATAATCAAAATTTTGTTATACTCAAGGATTAGCTTTTACATTAGTAACACACCATCTGAAATTTTTAAGTTCTAAATCCACAGTATCGGGCAGATCGCCACTTTTCGCGCCGGCATGGTCACCATCACGTTCCCATCTATAATGTTCCCACCAATACCAAGCTTTGGCTTTGTTAAAGAATACCAACGTTATAGGGAAAGAACAACTTTTTTCTTCGTGTGTTGTTCTGTCTTTATCAGATACACTTCTAAAACACATCCTAAGAAAATTTAAATCAGAAATATCGTCAGGAAATTTATTAATTTCTCCATATGTTTCATAACTTGCATCAATCATTTTTTTAATTTTAAAACTTATATATACGCACTGAGCAATATAAATAACGAGGAATACCAATGTCCATATCAAAGTGATTTTAACAGTTTTTTTCATAAGCCCTCCACCTACTTTTAATTTGTAAATCTCTTCTGGTTATTGCCACTTACTAAGGTTGCTCAAAAACTCCAATTATTTCCCATTTTCCATCTTTAAATTCCCAATTAACTTTAATTCTGACGTTACAACCCCCAGCCACCAATCCTTCGTACTCGTCGAATTTTTTATATGTAAAATAATATTCTGAATAAGCTTTATTACCCCATAAAAATGTGATAGGAAAGGTATAACTATATTCTTCAGTAATTTTCCCCCTGCCTTTTGGACAACTACGCCTATAATCAAGAAGATAAAATTTTTCTTCTGAAATGACACTTTTTAATTCTTCGGGAATTTGACCGTGTGTTTGATAGGATAAATCCACCAAATAGTTTAACTTACTACTTAAACTTATACATATGGAAATATAAATAACTACAATTAACGAAAAAGTTAAAAGAACCATTTTGATTATTCTTCTCTTCATAAACACACCTACTTTATCTTCAAAATATAAGCCTTACCATTAGGATATTCAGCAAAAAAATCAATTAAGGATTTATCATCAAAATATGGAGCGGTATGAGCTGCATAGTAAATCCTACCATTTTCAATTTTGCTTATAATTGTGGCGTGATGAGGATAATCTCTATCAAACTGAAGATACATAATATCTCCTACTCTAACAGGATTTTTACCTTTTGTTACTTCGCTGATCTTTTCGCTACCGTTTAAAACGACCTCTTCGCATATTATACCAGAATTTTTAAAATATTTGTAGTTATCTAACGCATAACTCCACATACTGGAATAATTCCATTGTTTACGTGGAGCTATTATTATGGTGGCAGCTTCAATGCCCATACTGGCTATTTCTTCACTACTTTTCCGCTTACAAAACCACTTATCATCCATTTCTATGCCTCCGGCATGAATGCACTGAGAAGCAAAGTTCGCACAATCTCCTCTTGGGAAATATGGATATTCCGGATTACTGCCATTCCACCATTTTCTTGCGTAATTAACTGTAGCAGTCCTATTTAGTAGCCCCGAGTTAAAATTAACAGGCCTCGGAATAGAAATCTTTAAAATTACAACAGCTTGTTTTCCTAAGGAATTATACCTATCTTCTACCGCTTTTTTATCGTAAGCACAACGAACAAGAGCTGTGCTATTTTGGTTAGGGTCATTGACTATGTATTTGTCACTACTAAATCCTACCAAAACTAAGCAATGTTCGTGTTTAGGCCACACGAAAGAATCTCCGATTCTCATTTTAGCATCTTTGTCAACATAATTTATTTTCCAGTGATGTCCTTTTTCTTTTGGACACATATTGATCGTTGCCCATATCAAAATTGGGTGATTATTTTTCACGTAAGTTTCTACCAAATTTTTTAAGTCTTTGCCTTCGATAGCCACTGCTGTAAATGGTCCGCTCAAAAATTTGTTCATAGTGTTTGCTATTACCGGCGAAAAACAGCCATAGCCATCACGTGCAGCACACAGAGCAAATGCACAATTTGGGTCAGGGCCGCTTACACCTGGTACTACATTTTTAATTGGAAGTTTTTTTATAAAATCCGAGAGGGAAATATTCACTCCATAATGCTTTAAAAGCATAGTAGCACTTGTCGACTCGCACATTATCTTAGCATATGGTGCAGGATCGGTTTTCTGAGATATTGTGGGGACTTGAATGAAAACTATGTAATTTAGCGGAACATCTGATCTTCCCGAACTGCCGATAACCGAATCATTTCCGGACTTGCCCACTGTAATACACCCGGATTCAGGCGAATAATCAGGGCTCCACGAACCTATGAGTTTAGTACCGGGTTTACCTGAAAATTGAAGTTGAGTGGCAAAGTGACCGTTTTCTCTAACCTTGTTGTAAAGTTCGTACTTTTTGCCTGTTTCTAAATGATAAACAAGTGATGAACTATTCGTGCAATTTTCACATTCAGAGCCACCACCAACTCCAAAAATCCGCACGTCAACCGCACCACTGCGTGAACCTTCAAGATTTAAATAAACAGAAGTACTGTTAGCTTTTGTTCTTATCGTTGTCCAACATTCACCTTGCGGCGAAATAGTGTAGTTAAAAGGTTGATTGGTGGTGTTACCCTTAGTACCGCCTTTTGCATCACCAATTCTTAAGCATTCAGAATCAGGCTTATAGTCAGGACTCCATTTCCCGCAAATTTTTTGACCGGGCATACCGCTAAATCTTATTTGAACTTCATCAAACTCATTTTCACAAACCGAATTGTAAAGCTCATATTTTTTACCTGCTTCAAGAAGATAATAAGTCGCACGCATAGTGCAATTGCCTTCTTGCCCCGAAGAATTTCTGCCGTAAACCGCAACACTTATAACTCCGACACCTTTAAAATCAGAGCCTCGTAGGTCAAGAAACACAGACGTCGAAGTATCTTTCTTTCGATAATTTGTGCATACAGATCCAAATGACGAAAGATTAAATTCGAAATACTCATCTTTGTAATCGGGGTCAATAGTTACTGGATATGCTCTTTCCTCACTTTGAAGCCACGAATTATCACAAATCAGTTTTATCTTAAGATTATTATTTTGTTTATCTTCTATTTTTATTTTTAAATTGTCGTTTTTACTTCCGCTTGCATCAAACATCTCAGGTGCCGAAATTGTAAAAACTGTCTTTTCATTCTCATTTACGAGGTTTACAGTTTTGTCATTTTCCTGAATAGCGTCAAGATTGCCGATGTCGTAATTTATTTCGAATTCATTTTTGGAAATTTTTGAATTTAAAACAAGATTTTCCTTTAGTTTTTTCTCTGAAATCTTATATTCTAAGCCAACGTTATCATATATATTTTCGTATTTTATTTTGGATTTTTCTTCGCCCTTTTTCTCGGCTTTTTGGCACTGTGAATATCCCCAAGAAACTTTAAAACTTCTATTTGAAACAGATACTATTTTTTGACTGTCGGCAAAATTTGAAAACTCAAGCTTGCTTTCCCCTTGATTTCCATAAATATCTTGCCATAAGCCATCTTCACCTCTTTTATGCACAGGTACAGAATACTGTGCCTTTAAAAGTTGTCCGTCATTTAGTTCAAAACTCTTTGAGTTTTCAGTTCTAAATTCTCTGATTTCTTTTGTTATTTTTGACAAGATGTTGCCACTTTGAATATTTATTTTTTCATTTGCAAACACATCGGAAGGAAGTGCTTGTAATGTCACTAGTGCTGACAAAAATATTGCCACTATCTTTTTTATCAAATTTTTCACCTACATTTTATCGTGATATAAAATTAATCACTTTTACCATATGAAGATTCATCGATCAAAACTGTAGCTTCATCGACCAATGCTTCAGTTTCGTGCAATTCTTTTATCAATTCGCTGATTTTCACTTCATGGTAGATATCTGCTATCCTTAGAAAATAATTTATTTTATCCCAAAGTTTTTCATATAATTTTGCAAACTCAGGAGTCGTTATTACGTTTTGCTGATAGTAATTTCTAATGCTCACAAGGCAAACCGCTACATTGCCCAAATAAGTGGCATTAATTGAAGCTGAACTATTTAAATATCGCTTCCAGCGAGAAAGTTCATTATCAAATACTCGGCGGATCTGACGCTTCGCTTCATAATCAGGGCGAGTATACTTTAAATTCTCACCATAACACTCTCCATCGATACGCACCACCTTATTAAAACAATGATGATCATAAAGTTTATATCCAACATATATAGTCGCAGCTGCACTCACGACTATAGTTGGTATTAACCACGCTTTAGAAGATTCATCGCAACCGGTTTGTGGACCATTTGCAGAAACTTTCGCACTAAAAGGAATAAAAACCAAAAATGCCAGAATTAAAGATAATATTTTATTTTTCATTATTGTAAATTCTCCTCCAAACTATTAATTTCTCTGACTATATACTCTCTTAAAAGTTCACTCCCGCCATCTAATTCAAAGTTTCTGATTTCTTCAATCAAAACGCCTTCAAAATTTTCCCTAGTATCAAAATTGCCCCTCACCATTCTTATGTATAATTTAACCATGTTTATAAACTCAGTCATATACTTCTTGTTTGCTGCAATCTGATCTCGCCTTCTTTTTAAAATACTAATATGTCCTTCAATCCTTTTACTTTCAATAAAGCATTGAAACCCTTTGAGAACACTATTCATATCTTCGGGACTTAAATTCATGTTTTTAAGTGCTTGCCCAAGAGGCGTCATATTCTCATTTCTAGTCCTGACAGTGATAGGTGAGTATTCAAACCCGGTTGTATCAACTCTTGTTTCAGGTGCGGGGCTTGGATTTTCGGGCGGATGATCTATGGTTATATTTTGCGGATTATCAAAATTGCCGCTAAGCATATGTTTGATCGGATTTATTTGCTCCGTTTTCTCTTCGCTTTTTAGCTTTTCCTCTACTTTCAAAAATTCTTCTACTTGTTTTTGAGTAAATTCAGGTTTAGATTTAATGGAATTTACAGCAGACGTAGTTTGCCTTACCGCTTTTGAGGTACCTCCCGAAACCATATCTAAAACTATATTTGCCCCTTGTTGTGCCAGATTTAATCCTACTTTCATCAATTCTGCTTTTCCTTCCAGCTTACTTTTCTCGGCTTTTGCTTTTTCGTCGGTTAAAACATGATCCATTTGATCTATCACGTCTTGACATGAATCCGGGTCTAACGATTCAGCCAACTGTCTTAATTCCGGACCCGTGAAAGAGTCCATTGAATACTTACGTGTTATATTTGTTGCTTTATTGTCCAAAACGGTATTCAAAGTTTCTTTAAATTTTCTTGTTTCCGCCCTATCTAAGAATATCATTGTAGATTTTTCTGTTTCAACTATTATTTTACAACGATCTATTCTAACTCCCAAAATAGGGGAGGCGTTAGTTTCATATATGAAACGATATTCGAGTAACATGCGATCAATTTTCTTGCGGAATTTATCCATTACCTCTAATGTTGGTAAATCTCTATTTTGAAGGTCTCGTTCCAACATGTATAGATAATAGCTTGCTCTATTTAAAGCAAAGCAAAAATCAATGGTTTGTTCAGCTGAGGCACGAGGACATATTTTACGTTCAAATTCATCCATACACTTATCCATAGCAATAACCATATCTTTATCACTCATGTCAGAATTTGCGATCTTATAAAATCCTTCTTCAATGGTCTTATAACGTTCATCAGGTGTATCTCTAAATTTTATAAATTGATTTAAGTCTTTGTCAAACACTATAGCGCAAATTTTTTCGGGGTTTACATTACGGCCAAACGTATCAAGGGCATTATTTAAATTTGCACACGTTGTTGACAATATTTTTGCTCTATTCAGTACTTCGGAATTAGTCCAAGAAATTACTTTTCTTGCTGTATTTACGGGTAAGAAAACCCACGATTGCGGTCCTACACAATTGCCGATGAGTCTCAACACTTGAATTGGAAGACCATAATCCTGCTTACTTGTGGATATGGTTGCTTTTTCTATCAGTGCACTTTCGTCGTAACTTAAAACAGCCCCGTGATCTTTTATTTCCTTTTCCAGCCTCTTATAAAGTAAGCTGCGTAGTTGTTCTATGTGATTATTATAAAACACCAGGTACTCTTTGCCATCCATTCCTCTAAAATGCACATCCGGTTTGACTCGTTGTTCTATTTCTTTTCCGTCAGGGGTCTTAATTTTTACCCCAAGTCCAATTTCTTGTAAATTTGATAAATCCGGAAGGTAATCTCTAAGTATATTTCTTTTCTTCTCGGCCGGAGAAATTGCTTGCACCGGTGATTTTGATTTTGAAACAATTTTGGAATGTGTAGTGCCTTTCGAAGATTGTACTATTGTGCCGGTATTAGTTTTGCGCTTTGTGGCAAAACTCTGCTTTTTTTCGTTAGTGGTACTGGGCATCATAGCTTGTACAGGGCAAAGTAAACCTGAACCCAGCCCAAACACTAAAAACATTGATACTAATTTTTTCATTAACAGTTATCCCTTCTAATATTGTAAACCAATATTGCGATAAATGTATATAATTAGGCAAGTATTTTAGAACTGCTCATTAGAATTACACTTACTTACAATGATTTTTAATATTTTATTTTCATAATATTTTTTGTGTTTCTTGCTTTTATGCAAATCTTTAATTGTTAAAAAAATTTGCAAATTAATTTCCACCTGCCTATTTCCAAATTTTAAACTGACCTAAATAAAAACGCTTTTTGCATTTTCGAAAACATAACACTTTAAGAATCAAATAAATAAGACTACACCCTATATACTGATATATGTGCTTCTCGGAATTTGTCCTCCCTAAAAAATTATACACTGTGAAAATCGCAAAAAACAATTTTAATCAACAAAAAATACCAAATTCTACCTCATGTATAATTTTCGCTTTATTATGTTATTAAATTATACAGCGTATACTAAAAATAAATTAAAAACTCATTGTTGATTTAATAGTGCAATATATCAAAAACATATGAAAGCATAATACAGCTATATGAAAAATTAAAAGATAGATGGGTAGAGTATCTTTACATATACATTGCCGGAGATTGGTACTATTTATGTATTAATGAAGGTTCGACCTTAAAACTAAGCCATTTAAAAAGCGAATTAAATTATCAATCACAAGAAGAAACACAATCAATGAACTAATTAACGCAAAGGAGAATATATAAGATGATAAATCACTTTTTAGGAAAAACAGTAATGACCAGTGGAGTCAATAATAAGATAGCGGAGAGCGAAAAATTTGCAAGAGAAATAAAGATTTGTATGGAAAAGTATATCACCTGTGATTGGGGAGATTTGTGCAATGAGGACAAAGAAATGAATGATAATGCACTCAGAAACGGCAATGACAGAATTTTAGCAGCTTATGATACGTCCGAAGGTAAAGTTTATATAATCACAGAACACGACAGAAGCTGTACAACAATTTTATTTGCAGACGAATATTGATAAGCAAAACAAAACGGCAAGTTATGAGTTTGAATTCATAGCTTGCCGAAAATAAAACTAAGTAAAGAAAGGTATAACGTAATGAGAACGGTATCAAAAGAAGTTAGAATATATAAATATGCAGAATTAAGCCAAAAAGCCAAAGAAAAAGTTAGAAATAACTACATAGAAAATTTAGATGCAGATGTTTTCACGGAACAGATCATAGAAGATTTAAGAGAAAAAGAACCTAAAAATTTAAGACCTCTTTATAGTTTAAGCTATTGTCAGGGTGATGGTTTATGTCTTTATGGAAGTATAGAGTTTAAAGAAATAACCGGAGAACTGAAAGATATTTTCTATAAAGATTTGAAGTTATCAGATTACAGAATAATCAAAAACTTGAAAGATTACAGCCGAATAAGTTTTAATCACATCGGAAGATATTATCACAAACATTCAGTTGATATTGATATTTGCATTGACGGAAATTTGAGCTCTAAAAGCTATGAAAACCACAGAAAAGTCGCTGACAAACTAATAAGGAACATAAAAGAATGGTACTTAGATTTATGCGGTGAGTATGAGAAACAAGGCTATGATTTTTTCTATGGGATAACAAGTGATGAATTACAAGAGTATTGTGATTCTATGGGTTATGAGTTTTTAGAAAACGGCACAATGTTTGACGAGGTCTGGTGATTGTATTGAAAAATCAAAAATACATAAAAAACAGCAAAGAACTTGGAAAAAATCTGAGGGAAGCAAGAATTAAATCGGGCATAAGTCAAGACACTGCATCAAAATTAATAAACGTTAATAGATCGAGCTTAAGTTATTACGAACACGGCAAAAACACCCCTACTATTTTCACAATAATCAAGCTTATAAGTATCTACAATATCGATATCGCAGACTTGATATTTGTAAAAACGCAAAAGCGTTAGTTGTTAAAAAGGTACATAAGTATTAAAAAAACTATACTTATGTGCTATTTTAAATACTAAGTAAGGAGAGTGAGATAATGAAGTATTATGACAAGCTAATAAAACTAAAGTGTTTTTCTTCAAATCTTTTCATTTACATTTCTCCTTCTACGTTTTTTATGCC
>CALDOU010000047.1 GCA_937912175.1 uncultured Clostridia bacterium | reverse complement strand
CGATAACTAATTTTTGGATAATTGCATTATTTGCTTTACATATTTTGCCAAAGCGTATGATGCACCTACGGTAATTAAAAGCTTTAATAAATTATATGGGACTATAATAGTAAACATAATTTTTTTTAAGAGCAAAGGAGAAATATAAAAAAAGTTTATCCATACATAATAATTAATAATTAATTTGATAAAAAGACAAACTAAAGTTCCTGTACCGACTCCTAATATTTTATAAAATTTATTAATTTTTAATTTACTAAAAAATCCAATAAAAAGTATCATAATCAAAGATGTTAATCGCATAATAAAACCTAATATACCGGCTGAACTGAACATAAACGCTCTAAACGCAGATGAAATCAATAAAACTGTTATTCCGGAAGGAATTCCTAAAATAAGCGTAGCAAGAAAAACAGGTATGTCTGAAAAATCTAATTTTAAAAAAGGAAATATCGGTAAAAAAGAAAGACGACCGATGTAACCTAAAATTATAGCAATTACTATAAATATTGAATTATACGTTAAATTAAGTGTTTTATTTGTTCTCATAATTTCAATTCCCCCACCTATACAAAATATTCATTTTGTATAGGTGATATTATTTCTTTACAACCAACCTTTTGTTTTTTCTGATTTAGATTTACTTAAATTATTATAATAAATTTTTTAATGTTCCAAAGTATAAAATTTTAATTTTTAAAATTAAATAGAAATATTAAGCGCACTGTTATATAAATCTCTATTAAATATTTTATTTATTTCAAGAGCATCATTTATGTTATAATTTATAACCTTATCACATTTCACGGCAATTGCTTGATTTTTTTCACCGTTCAACAATAATTCTATTGCTTTACATCCCATAAGACTTGCCATAACTCGATCTCTTAATGTTGGCGAACCGCCTCTTTGTACATGTCCAAGTATTGTACACCGAGACTGAATTCCTGTTTGTAATTCTATATATTTGGCTACTTGATTGGAATCCGCACAATGCTCGGAAATGATTACTATAAAGTGGCGCTTTCCTAAACTTTGAGTAAATCTTATCCTTTCAATTACATCTTTTTCCAAATCATATTGTATTTCCGGAATAATTATAGCTGTGGCTCCGACTGCTATTCCCGTATGAAGTGCAATGTCTCCGCAGTTACGTCCCATAACCTCTACTACACTGCATTTTTCGTGCGACTGTGCCGTATCTCTTATTTTATCTACCATGTCAGTTACCGTGTTCATAGCGGTATCAAACCCAATGGAATATTCACTGCATCCCACGTCATTATCAATGGTGGCCGGAATAAAGATAGAATTAATTCCCTGATCGGACAAATTTTTTGCTCCTTTTAAAGTTCCTTCTCCGCCTATTGATATAACTGCATCTATATTTGAGTTTTTACAAAAATCAACAGCTTGCTTAATTCCTTGCGACGTTTTAAATTCCGGATCTCGTGAACTATATAAGACAGTTCCTCCACGATGCAGTATATCCGAAACTGTTCTTAAGTGCATTTTGAATTTATCCCCGGATCGTAGTCCCATGTATCCCCGCTTTATTCCCCATACATTTATGTTTCTTCCCACGGCATAACGTACTACAGCTCTAACTACGGCATTCATTCCGGGAGCGTCGCCCCCGCTGGTAAGAACTGCTATATTTTTTAAACTCAATCTCAGCACCCCTTTATACTATCAATTTATCGCTTATGATTTATTTTATTTAATAAACTTAAAGTATCTCTGGCAATAGAAAGCTCTTCATTGGTGGGAATTACCCATACCTCCACCGAAGAATCGGGTAAAGAAAGTTTTCCTTCTTTTCCGTTTATTATGGTTTTGTTTGCCTCTTTATCAATCTTTACTCCCATAAATTCCAAATTATTACATATATTTTCCCTATGTATCCATTGATTTTCCCCTATACCGCCGGTAAATATTAATACATCGCAACCTTTCAGCACGGTAATATAAGCGCCTATATATTGGGTTATTTGATAAACCATTATTTCATGAGCCAATTTTGCACGTTTATTTCCGCTGTTTTCGGCTTCTAAAATCGTACGATCATCGCTGCATATACCCGAAATTCCATAAAGTCCGGATTTTTTATTTAAAATTTCACTGATTTGGTGTGCATTAAGATTTTCTCTTTCCGCAATGCTTAAAATCACAGAAGGGTCAATCGAGCCCGAACGTGTACCCATTATAATTCCACCCAAAGGTGTTAATCCCATACTGGTTTCAACAGCGGTTCCTTTATTAATTGCGGTAATTGAAGAACCGTTGCCCAGATGACAGCTTATTATTTTGAGGCTATTGTAATCTTTTTTTGTAATATCACAGTATTGTTTGGAAACAAATTTGTGAGAGGTACCGTGAAATCCATATTTCCTAATACTATATTTTTTATAATATTCATATGGTATAGGAAACATATATGACTTTTCGGGAAGATTGCAGTAAAAAGCAGTATCGAAAACCGCCACCTGGGGTACAATATCACCCAACATTTGCCTACATGCGCGAATGCCGGCAAGATGAGCGCCGTTGTGCAATGGAGCCAAAGGAATTAAACTTTCGATCTTATTTTCTACGTCATCATTAATAAGTGCCGAAGTCTTAAAATATTCTCCCCCGTGCACAACTCTGTGCCCCACAGCGTTTATCTCTTTTATGTCTTTTATGGGTCCATAAGTTTCGTCCATTAACATATTTTCAATACATGCAAAAGCGTCATTATGGTCTTTTATATTGGATATTTCTTTTTCCATAACTTTGCCGTGCGAGTTTTTTTGGCGAATAATGCTTTTTTCCGAACCTATTTTCTCGCATATTCCTTTTGCCAAAACTTTTTCGGTTGCCATATCAATCAGTTGATACTTAAGCGAAGAACTTCCCGAATTTAATACTAAAATATTAATTTTAATCACCCCTTTGGATAAACTTGGATTATTTTATTTATTATTTGTTTTTTACGTTTGATGTACCCTTTTCCCTTAGATATGTAGCTTCCAAATCCGCCATATGTAACTGAACGACTATGGGATACTTATCGAAAGCCAGGCTCATTGAAAAACCACCCGAACGAGCCGCATCATCAAATCCTCCCATATGCCATCTTATTGCCATGGCTTCCGAGGGTTTAAGACGCATGAATCTTTCTATTAAAAACACGGATTTTTCACCATGACCATATGGAAATGCATCTTCGACCGTATAATATGGAACCTGCTCCCACACCCCTGTGATTTCGTTCTTTACATTTCTTGTCGCAGTTTTATAAAAATGAGCTTTACATAAATCATGAAGCAACGTGCAAATGGTAGCGCTTTCTATATTATCGGTCTCTTTATTAAAATGCTTTTCCATTAAAACTTTATATACGTTAATGCTGTGCTTTAAAAGCCCTTCCGGGCACGCGCAATGATATTTGGTACTTGCCGGCGCGGAAAAGAAATCCGTGGTTTCAATCCATTTTAAAAGTTCTTCTGAACCTTCTCTTTTTATATTATTTTTATATATTTCCCTAAACTCTTCTTTCAATCCCACAACGATTACTCCTTTTTAATATTTTATCATTTTTAATGTATTATAACATTTTATTTACTTATATGCCATTTTTAAAAATAAATATATAAAATTTAGAAATGTATAAATTCTTTTAAATAGGACAATAATAAAATTCGGAGGTGCATTAAAAATGAAAATGCCAATTGAAAATCAAAACTCGGAAATCAATCCTATAAAAAATAAAAACAAGTCCCC
>CALDOU010000046.1 GCA_937912175.1 uncultured Clostridia bacterium | reverse complement strand
CCGTATTTATCGGCATCGGGCATTTCGCCTATTCCCACACTATCCAAAACTATTAAAAAAACTCTTTTCATTATATTTCCTCCATAAACCACATAATCTTACCCAAGCGTAAGCTGTTCACAACCATCATCAGCATTGGACGGAAGTTTACCGGCCGCAGGAATATTTTTAGCACGATAAATTTTTTCATTTATAAATGTTCCCGCTATATATTCTTGCGCCTTTACAACCCTGTGCCCCTTTTTTTGTTTCATTACGGCAACGCCCTGATTATTTTTGGTTTGCTTTATATTTATTGCAGAACTATTAAAAATAAGAATTTTTCCGGAAGAAGAAGTTAAAATAAAATCTTTGTCTTCAAACATATAAAAAGCCGTTACCAAATCATCAATATCACTATAAGCTTTTATAAGTTTTTTACGATTGGTTTTTGTATAATAAGATTTCATATCCACTTTTGAAACTTTTCCGCCTTTAAAGAAGAAAAGAATAAAGCCGTTATAATCACTCGTTACCGCCATATATAAAATCTTTTCATTTTTATCCAAATTAAGTGTTGCCGGAATGTAATCGCCCATACCACTTGCCTTAGTGTCGGAAAAATTATAACCTTTCGCTTTATAAACCTGTGATTTATCGGTAAAAAACAACAAGTCAGAATGATTTGTACCGGACACCCACTGCATTATTTCATCATCATTTTTTAATTTTTGTTCCGAATTCATTTTAAGAGATTGGGGAGTTATTTTTTTGAAATATCCTTCTTTAGTCAAAAAGAATTTGACGGGATAATCCGGTGCAACCTCTTGTTCTTCATAAAACTCGGTATTTTCGGGATAAATAAGCAAGCTCCTTCTTGGAGTACCGTATTCTTTTGAAATTTCCGAAAGCTCTTTGATAATAATTTTATATATTTTCTTCTTTTCGGAAAGTATCTCTTCTAAATTTTGGATTTCAGATTTTAAACTCTCTATTTCACTTGTACGTTTTAAAATATATTCACGGTTTAAATGACGAAGTTTTATTTCAGCAACAAATTCAGCTTGAATTTCATCAATATTAAAGCCTTTCATAAGATTGGGAACAACGTTTTGTTCTTCCTCGGTCTTACGAATTATGGAAATTGCTTTATCTATGTCAACAAGTATTTTATTAAGTCCTTCAAGAAGATGCAATTTATCTTTCTTCTTTTCCAAATCAAAAGCTGTTCGTCTTCTTATGCACTCCGCTCTGAAAGCAACCCATTCTTCCAATATTTTTTTAACACCCATAACTTTGGGAGTACCGCCAACCAAGATATTAAAGTTACAGGAAAAAGTATCTTCAAGAGTGGTCAATTTAAATAATTTGATCATTAATTTATCGGGATCTGTACCGCGTTTCAAATCTATGGTTATTTTAAGTCCGTCAATACCTGTTTCATCACGTATATCCGAAATTTCACGAATTTTTCCGATTTTTACAAGCTCGACTATTTTTTCTATTATTATTTCGCTTGTGGTAGTCGGAGGAATATTTATAATATCAATACAATTATATTTTTTATCATACTTATACCTTGCACGAACTTTTATTCCTCCACGACCGGTATTATAAATTTCCTCTATTTTTTCTTTATCGTAAATTATTTCTCCGGCTCCGGGAAAATCCGGCGCAATAAGAGTTTCTGAAATATTGTGTTCGGGATTTTTTATATATGCAATGGTAGTATCGCAAACTTCTTTTAAATTAAACGGACAAATAGAACTCGCCATACCTACCGCTATGCCCGTATTTGAATTAACCAAAACCGAAGGAAAAGTACACGGTAAAAGTGAGGGCTCTTTCAAAGTGTTATCATAATTAGGCACAAAGTCCACAGTATCTTTATCAATATCCTTGAAAAGCTCTTTGCATATATTTTCAAGTTTTGCTTCAGTATATCTTGAAGCCGCACACGCCATATCACGAGAATAAAACTTACCAAAATTACCTTTGGAATCCACATATGGATAAAGCAAAGCTTCGTATCCCCTACTCATACGCACCATTGTATCATAAATCGCACTGTCACCATGAGGATTTAACTTCATGGTTTGTCCCACTATATTAGCGGACTTTGTTCGCGCTCCGCTTAACAAACCCATTTTATACATAGTAAAAAGTAATTTTCGATGTGACGGTTTAAAACCATCAATTTCAGGTATCGCTCTGGAAGTAATAACACTCATGGCATAGGGCATATAATTTTTTTCAAGAGTGTTTACTATTTTTTCTTCTACAACTTCCCCTGCGTTATATATAAATCCTTTTGCGGAAAAAGAATCGGATTTTTTGCACTTATTTGTTCTTCCTTTTGTCACTTAATATTCACCTGCCTTAACTTATATCTAAATTATCAATATAAAGATGACCGTTTTCTATAATATATTCTTTTCTACCCAAAAGATTATCGCCAAGCAAAATATCAAACATGCGTGAAGTTGCTTCCGCCTCTTCCGGCATCACCTTGATTAACCTACGAGTTTTCGGGTTCATCGTTGTAAAATTCATCATATCAGGCTCATTTTCACCCAATCCTTTTGAACGCTGAATAGTATATTTCTCAGTTCCTATTTTTTTAATAAATTCTTCTTTTTCCGATTCGTTATATGCAAAATAGGTTTCCGATTTAGTCGTAATCTCATAAAGAGGAGATTCAGCAATAAAAACTTTACCCATTTCAATTAATTTTGGAGTAAGCCTATACAGCATTGTCAAAAGCAAAGTTCGAATTTGAAAACCGTCAACGTCGGCATCGGTACAAAGTATAACTTTGTTCCACTTTAAAGAATCGGCATTGAAAGAAGACAAATCTTTTGCGGTTTTTGAGGTGCGAACTTCAACACCACAACCAAGAACTCTTATTAAATCTGTAATTATTTCACTTTTAAAAATACGATTATAATCGGCCTTTAAGCAATTTAAAATTTTTCCTCGAATAGGAATAATAGCTTGAAAATCAGGGTTTCTTGCTTGTTTGCAAGCACCCAATGCCGAATCGCCTTCCACGATAAAAAGTTCCCGTTCGGCTACATCTTTGCTGCGGCAATCTACAAATTTAGCAACCCTGCTCGCCATATCCATACTACCGGTAAGCTTTTTTTTCAAATTTAAACGAGTTTTTTCGGCGTCTTCACGGCTACGTTTATTTATTAAAACCTGATTAGATATTTTTTCTGCATCATCCGGATTTTCAATAAAATATATTTCCAAGTTTCTTTTAAGCGTTTGAGTAAGAGCTTCTTGAATGCCTTTATTGGTAATGGATTTTTTAGTCTGATTTTCATATGAAGTAACGGTTGAAAATGATGAAATGATAACAACCAAAGAATCCTCGATATCCGAAAAACTTATTTTATTTTCATTTTTAGTATACTTACCGTTTTGTTTTAAATAAGAATCTATTTGAGAAGTCAGTGCACTTTTAACGGCTCGTTCAGGCGCACCACCATGTTCCAAAAAGCTGGAATTGTGATAATATTCAGCTAAATTTATTTTATTTGAAAAAGCCAATGCGACTTGGGCTTTTAATTTATAATAAGGCTTGTCTTCACGGTCCCTTACTTTTGTTTCAAGGCTCCAATTCTGAACGGGAGTAAGGTATTGACTATTGAGCAATTCTTCGGCGTAATCAGAAATACCGTTTTGATATAAAAATTCTTGTTCCTTAAAATCTCCGGTTTCATCTTGATATTTCAAAACAAATTTTATTCCCGCATTAACTACCGCTTGGCGCTTTAAAACATCCGTAAAATATTCAAAAGGTATATTTATATCGGTAAACACCGACAAATCCGGTTTCCATTTTATCTTAGAGCCGGTAACTTTGCGCTTATATTCTTCTTTTAAAAGCCCACCAACATTTTCGCCTTTTTCAAAATGAAGTTTATATAAAAAACCGTCTCTTTTTATTTCAACATCCATGTACTCCGACGCATACTGAGTCGAACAAAGGCCCAAACCGTTAAGTCCCAACGAATATTCATAACTTTGCTGATTTAAAGTATTATATTTTCCGCCCGCATAAAGCTCACAAAAGAGAAGCTCCCAGTTGAATTTTTCTTCTTTACTGTTATAGTCCACAGGTATTCCGCGACCATAATCTTCAACCTCTATCGAATAATCTTTAAAGCGAGTGATTTTTATAATATTGCCATATCCTTCACGGGCTTCGTCGATGGAGTTTGAAAGTATTTCAAACACCGAATGTTCGCAACCTTCAATCCCATCTGACCCAAAAATTACTCCCGGGCGTTTGCGAACTCTATCCGCACCTTTTAAAGAAGATATACTTTCGTTATCATATTTATTTTTAGCCACTGTTATATCTCCCCACATTTAATATATTTTATCAATTATTATTTTTTTCAGAATTATAATTATACATCAAAAAAGCGCACAGGTCAAACAGCACTGCGACCTTAGACCAAATAAAAGTCCTGTTTTTAGTTATAAAAACAGGACAAATAATCTTTAAAATTTATCACATCATAAATTTCATTAATTGTTCAACCAAAAATACAATCGCTGTGGAAGAAAGTGCGACAACTATCAAACTTTGACCGAAATAAGAAAGAATTAATGCTGCAACAACTCCTATGGAAGCCGACCAAACGCTGGAAGTAGAATGAAAAACTTCCGGAAACGTCATTGAAGTAAGCACTGCGTAAGGAATATATGCTAAAAAAGAATTCAAAAACTTATTTTTTATCTTCTTTTTGAAAAATAACAACGGCACTACTCTTAAAACAGCCATAACAAGAGCCATTGCCAAAACAGCATATAACAATTTTTGATTACTCACAGTTATTCATCCTCCTTTTCTTCCACGGGGAATAACCATGCACCGATCAGAGAAGTCACAACGGCACAAATAATTATAATCCAGCCGGATGAAAGATGTTGTTTAACAACCGGCACACACTCTAAAATAAAGCTGGCAACAAGAGCCATAATAACAACCACTAAAACCGG
>CALDOU010000045.1 GCA_937912175.1 uncultured Clostridia bacterium | reverse complement strand
TGGTACGGGTGACAGGACTCGAACCTGCAAAGCTTGCACCACTAGGACCTAAACCTAGCGCGTCTACCAATTCCGCCACACCCGCTTAATTAACAACCAACATAATTATATAACCGTAAAAGAAAAAAAACAACATATTTTAAAAAATCTCTATTAGCTATGTTAAAAATCATAAAATTATGTTAGAATAATTATAAGACTAATTCAATCCGATTTATTAAAATTAAAAAAGGAGGAGGGCGTTCGATGGTAAATTATTACAAAACATTAAACGGAAAAATATCGAAAATCGAAAAATATGAGGAAAATTGTTGGATTAACTGTACCTCCCCTACCGAAGAAGAAATAAACTATTTAATTTCAAACTATCAATTAGAACCAGAATTTGTAAGAGCTTCGTTGGACGAGGAAGAATCTTCCCATATTGACAATGAAGACGATACCACTCTAATTATTATTGACAGCCCTATAGTTAACAAATCAGGAAAAAATTTAACTTACTATACTACTCCTCTGAGTATAATAATAACTCCAAAAAATATAATAACCATATCGCTTACGGAAAATGCAATTATTGAAGAATTTACCGAAGGGCTTATAAAAAATTCTTATCCGGAAGAAAAATATCATTTAGCGCTTCAAATAATGATAAGAATGGCCAATAAATATCTTAAATATCTCAATCAAATTAATCGCATAACCCAACATGTTGAAGAAAAATTAAAAAAATCCATGAAAAACAAAGATTTAATTCAATTTTTGGAAATCGAAAAATCTTTAGTTTATTTTTCAGCATCGCTTAAATCCATAGGCATAATGTTAGGCAAGATTTACAGAAGTAAATACATAAAATTAGATGAAGCAGATTCCGAATTGTTGGAAGACGTAACCATAGAATTCAAACAAGCGTTGGAAATGTCAGAAATATACTTAAATATTCTTACGGGAACTATGGATGCTTTTTCATCGGT
Source organism: uncultured Clostridia bacterium (assembly GCA_937912175.1). Lineage (GTDB taxonomy): Bacteria > Bacillota > Clostridia > Oscillospirales > Acutalibacteraceae > UMGS1491. The sequence continues at coordinate 8,732 of CALDOU010000045.1, read as the reverse complement.
CATTTCCAACAACTTAAATATAGTTATGAAAATTTTGGCATCAATTACTCTTATTCTTTCCATACCAACAATAATTTCAGGAATTTACGGCATGAATAACCCGGGAATACCTTTAATGGAATATTGGTGGGCACCATTTATAATCATGATAGTCAGTTCATTTGCTGCATGGGCAATATTGAAAAAGAAAAATATGATTTGAATTTTGAACAATATTTACTAAAAGTATTTAAAAAAATTGAAACTTGTGATATAATTCCCTCAAAATGTATTGAGGGAGTTATTTTATGTGTAAAAAATTTTTTAAAAACTTAGGAATAAGTCAAAAAATAATTACCGTGGTTTTGGCTACTTCTTTTATTGCTCAAATCTCCACGGGCATATTAGCGTTTTCAAGTATTATAAAATTATCAAATCAATCTCAAACAGAGGCCTCTTCTTTAGGCACATCCACTGCCAAAAAAAGTGAGGAATCTTTAAAGGTCCAAGCCGAATCATACCTCACGGAAATAGCTACTTCCACCGCAGAAGCTTCCGACAATATACTGAAAAATATAGATAACACCGTCAATAGCCTCAGCAACAGCATGGAAGATATATATCAAAATCCGAATAAATTTAACGGTCATAATATTGCTATTCCCGAAACAACTACACCTCATACCCGTACCGACAAAAATGGAGGAAGTGAAAAATTTTATGTAGCCGATCCTCAAAACACATCCAAAAATCAAGAGCTCGTTTTAGCATATGATTTTGGCGAATATTCTTCTGAAAATTCCCAAAAAATATATAAAACCAATATTGAAGAATGGGAAAAATTAAGCACCGAAAATCGAAAAATCATTCAGCAAAATAAAATTGTGGTTTCCAACAATTTACTACCATCAGAAATAAAAAATGAGGTTTATATAATAAGTAATATATTACATGATGTACAATCTATATACGAAAGTAACCCCACTATTTCCTCAATTTATTTGGGAACAAAAAGCGGAATTTCATATCACTATTCCCCAAGCAATTCTTCTGAAAGATATAATCCTACAACAAGGTCATGGTACATCGACGCAGTAAACAATGCAAAAAACGACTCTACCGTTTGGCAAAGCACATATATAGGAAAAAGTGACAACACCCCCTGTATAACATGCTCCAAAGCGTTCAAGGATTCCGCCGGAAATATTTTGGGCGTAATTGCCATTGATATGTACTTAGATAACATAAACAAATACATTTTAGAAACCAATATCGGAAACCTGGGGCATATTTTTATAACGGATAAAAACGGAAAAATAGTTATGCACCCCGAATATCAACCGAATGAACAGGGAGTTTATCCTCAAGATTTTGATTTAGAACCATTAAAAAATAGCTCTGATTCAGAATCTTATAAAAATGTTATTAACAACATGAAAAACAATAAAACCGGAATAGAAACGGCGTCTATAAATAATAAAGATTATTATATTGCCTATTCCCCAATTAATACAACGGGATGGTCATTGGGTGCAACATCAGATATACAAAAAATATCTGCTCCCGCCACGGAAACTTATAACTTTATTGAAAATTCCACAATAAATGCTCAAAATTCCATACGGCAAGACCTTATTAAAACAGCTTTAGAGTTTTTTATAATATTTATAGCATGTTCTTTGATCACTTATATTTTAGGGGTTAAATTTTCAAACGACGTTTTTAAGCCCATTAAAAAATTAAGAAATCAAGCTCAAATAATCGGCGAAGGCGATTTTGATTCCCGCATTAAGATAGAATCACACGACGAATTGGGTGACCTTTCAAACACATTTAATAAAATGGCAAACAATTTAAAAACATATACAGAAAATCTGGAAATCACCACAAGAGAAAAAGAAAAAATTCACAGCGAATTAATGATTGCCAAAAAAATACAACACAGTATGTTACCTTGCATATTCCCTGCCTTCCCGGAAAGAAAAGATTTTGATATATACGCTATCATGGATCCGGCAAAAGAAGTCGGCGGAGATTTTTATGACTTTTTCTTTGTTGATAAAGAAAATTTTGCCTTGGTAATTTCCGACGTTTCGGGAAAAGGAGTATCGGCCGCATTATTTATGGTAATCGCTAAAATACTCATAAAAAACCAACTTCAAATGGGTGATGAACCCGATAAAGTATTAGAAATCGTAAATAATAGGCTTTGCGAAAACAATGAAGCGGGAATGTTTGTAACTTCCTTTATAGGTATTATTAATATAAAAACGGGAAAATTCACATATGCAAATGCAGGGCACAATCCCCCGCTTATTTATAAAAAATCTTTAGATAAATATGAATTCATTGAAAAACCACACGGATTTGTGCTGGGCGGAATGCCAAATCAAAAATTTTCTCAAAGTGAAACTTTTTTATCTCCCGAAGATATCCTATTTTTATATACCGACGGAGTAACTGAAGCAACGAATTCAAAAAATAAGTTATTCGGTACAAAAAAACTGGAAGAAATTTTGAAAAGCCCAAAAATCAAAAAATTAAATGTTAAAGATATAATTATAAACCTAAGAAATGAAATTGAAAAATTTTCCGAAAACACCGAACGCACCGACGACATAACCATGCTGGCTTTTAAAAGTTTTGATATCCCCAATCGTAAAAACTTTCCAAACAAATAATTATCAATTATAAAACTCCCCTCCGATTCATCACCGGAGGGGAGTTTTTAATTAATTTGTTATTTTACAGATATAACACAAAAAGGATTAATAAAAATTATATGTCATTATTATTTTGTTTATTTTTTGGAAGCAAAGGTATCAATATGTGAAAACATATTGATCCACGGCGTAACGTACTTCATCATATCATTGGAATCAACCATTCTTTCAAACGCCTTATACCGATCCACTTTCCAGCTTTTTTGAACTTCAAATTTTTCAGCGCCGATATAACCCGTTGTGCAATTATCAGAATATTCCTTCCACGCTAAATCATCTGTGGACGGATTTCCTGTTTTACAGAAATTAACCAAAAATTCTTGCCATTTTCTGGAGATCTCAACTTGCTTATCAGTACCAAAAGAAATATTTCCGTCAAAATTACCGAAAGTATAAAAACAATCAATTGCATGAGCAGCTTTTAAATCCGAATGTTCACCGTCATAAGGAATATCAAACGAATATGTATAAACTTTACCTCCCTTGGCAACTTGTTTCAAACCAAGGTAGTAGTTAAATCCTTGTAACGTAAAATCATTGGCAAACTCATTAATCTTATCTTTTTCCGTCACAAATCCCTCTGCTTCAAGCGCTTTAAAATAGTCATCCCTTGCTTTTATAAATTTTTCATTCAACTTAAAATTATAAACTCCTTCGCCCTTTCCGGAAACCAGTTCGTATATAGATTTACATATATTTTCAAAAGAGTACATCGGATTGGATGCAATAACATCAGCGAGAACAATCTTATAATATGAAAATTCATTGGTAGTTGCACCGGTCAGAACGGTAATATCCGAATCTACATTTTCATTAAACGCCTTGTACATATCCGCACTTAGGACTTCACCGTCAATTATATAATTGTTGACATACAAGAGGTTTTCGCTTCTCCATTTAAATAAATCTTCCATAGGCAAATTTTGAATATCTTTAATAGTCTTGACGTTCGGGTGGTCAGCAAGAAATTTCTTCGTAAGTTCCTCGGATGCCGGCAATGTAATACCCTGATTAATACCACCACTCATGGCGATAACTTTATGGAATAGCTGTTCTGATTTTTCCAAATAATGATTATTCGGATCGCTCAGCATTGTAAGCAAATTATAAACAGAGCCACAACCTGCGGATTCTCCGAAAATTGTAATATTATCCGGATTACCGCCAAAGGACGAAATATTCTTTTTAATCCAGCGTAATGCTTGGATCTGATCCAACATTCCGTTGTTAGTAGCAGTTTTAAACTTGTCGGAATAATCGCTGAGTATATAATTGCCCAATTTATCTTTAAGCCCCAGGTTTATCATGCCTATAAAATTGAGTCTATATTGAATATTCACAAGAATTACATCCGGATTGTAATGAGAAAACAAACTACCCTCGTATATCGGGTCGGCAGCTCCGCCCGAAACCCATCCGCCACCGTGAATATACACCATAACAGGTTTGTTCTTAATATCGTTATTACCTGTGGTTATAGTCAATGACAAACAATCAATATCACTCTGCTCATAAAGTGATGCTCTTTCACTGTTGTCCTTTGACTGCATACAGGATTTACCGAAATAATAGGCTTCATATACTTTATCGGAAGGTTTTGGTTCAACTGAGCGCTCAAACCGTGCCGGAATTGTTGCAAACGGAATACCACGCCAGTTTTTAATGTTTAGTTCTTTGTTCAGCTTTCCAACAAAGGTACCGTTACTACATTTAGCAGCAAAATTTTTATCATAATCTCCGATAATTTCACGGTTTTCATGATACTCCGGCGTAGTATACCGTTCACTCCACTCATCCCGAGTATTATAAATACTTTTAATTTTCTTTGTGTCCGTTTTACCGCATCCAGTAAGCAAAGCTGTCATCAAAAGCGCCGGTGGTTTCTTGTGTGAATTGTGTTTTTCCATTTTTTATTCCTCCTTAAATTTTCACATTCATTTTATTTAACACCATAGATACTTTTGCAAACATAAAGTTTATTCTTACTTCAAAAAAACGGGCAGAATTTTATATTTCCGGGATAAAAACAACATTTCACTTTATTCCGCCACTTTTATAGAGCTCTGTTTAGCACCTCATTGTATAATATTACATAATAAGCAACAAAAGTTTATATTTAGTCCAATGGCCTCATTGTCGGGAAAATAATAACATCTCTTATAGAAGCGCTATCCGTTAAAAGCATTACTAAACGATCAACACCTATTCCCAATCCACCTGTAGGAGGCATACCGTATTCCAAGGCAGTCACAAAATCTTCATCTATCATATTGGCTTCATCATCGCCTGCATCACGAAGCTTCATCTGATGTTCAAACCTTGCTCTTTGATCAATGGGGTCATTAAGCTCAGAATATGCATTCGCAAGTTCTCTTCTTGTTATAAAAAGTTCAAATCTTTCCACCAGATAAGGGGCATCCTTTTTTCTTTTCGTAAGAGGAGAAACTTCTACGGGATAATCGCAAATGAAAGTAGGTTGCACTAGGTTTTGCTCTACTTTTTCTTCAAAAACTTTATTTAAAATGTCACCCCAGGTATCACTTTTTTTAATTTCCACATCAATTTTTTTTGCATACTCTGCGGCTTTTTCTATATCTCCGACAAATTCGGAAAAATCAATACCAGTATATTTTTTTACCGCATCAATCATTGTAATTCTTTCAAATGGTTTAGAAAGGTTGATTTTTTCACCTTGATATTCAATCTCATCAGTACCGCAACAAGCAACCGCGCAATCTCTGATTATATTTTCCGCTATATTCATCATATCATTATAGTCGGAATAAGCCTCATAAAGTTCGATACTGGTAAATTCGGGATTATGACGGGTATCCATACCCTCATTTCTAAACAATCTACCCAATTCATAAACTTTATCCATTCCACCTACTATAAGGCGTTTTAAATAAAGCTCGGGAGCTATCCTTAAATATAGGTCCATGTCCAAGGTGTTATGATGCGTGATAAAAGGTCTTGCCGCTGCTCCACCGGCAATAGAATTAAGCACCGGAGTTTCAACTTCAATAAAGCCTTTATCATCTAAACACTTACGTATTGTTTTTATTATTTTACTTCTTTTTACAAACGTTTCTTTTACTTCGGGGGAAGAAATTAAGTCTAAATATCTTTGTCTGTATCTTGTATCCGTATCTTTGAGTCCATGAAACTTTTCAGGAAGCGGTAAAAATGATTTTGCAAGTAATACTATCTCTTTGGAGTGTATGGAGATTTCGCCTCTACGTGTTTTAAATACATAGCCTTTTATACCTACAATGTCACCTATATCCCAAGAAGACGCCATTTGTTTATATACATCTTCGCCAACGTCATCAATTTTAACATAAACTTGTATTTTGCCATCGGAATCCAATATATCCAAAAAGGAAGCTTTTCCCATATCTCTCCAACTGACAATTCGTCCTGCAACAGAAACATCTTTACCTTCAAAATCTTCAAAATTATCTTTAATATTTTGAGCAAAATCAGTTTGTTCAAACGAAGTTTGGTCAAAAGGATTTTTACCATTTTCTTTCAACTTTGAAAATTTTTCTCTTCTTATTTTCATTATTTCATTAACATCGGTTTTTTCTTGTATTGCGCTATTTTCTGTTATATTTTCACTCATTTGGCTTTCCTTCTTTTATTTATAAATTTCCAGTATCTTATATTCACAAGTTCCGCCGGGGGTTTTCACTTTTACTTTTTGACCGGCTTTATGGCCTAAAAATGCGGCTCCTACCGGAGATTCGTCTGAAATTTTACCTTCACGGGGATTTGCTTCACTTGAGCCGACAATTCTGTAATCCAAAACTTCATCATATTCAATATCATGAACTTTAATTTTTGAACCAACATGCACTTTATCCGTACCAAGTTCATCTTCATCTATAACTTGAACATTTTTAAGCATGGCCTCTATTTCCAAAATACGAGATTCCATTATTGCTTGTTCATTTTTAGCTTCGTCATACTCACTGTTTTCCGAAAGGTCACCAAAAGAAAGTGCAACTTTAATTTTTTCAGCCACTTCTTTTCTTCTTACGGTTTTTAAATTTTCCAACTCATTTTCTAAATTTTTAAGACCCTCTTGTGTTAAAAAAATTTGTTTTCCCATTTTATCACTCCACATTTTATTTTTAAAATACTTTTATGTATTTCCCCTCTTATCATTTTTAAAAAGAGAAAAATTCATATCATACAACGCATTAATATTAACTGTAATATTAAATTGTATCAAATATGATTATATGAAATTTTTACCCAAAAAGTCAAGGAAATCATTCGCTTTAAACCAATATATTGTAACTTAATTTTCATCCTTTGCTATGGGTTTTGAATCATCTAAAGTATTACAAATTCCCGCAGGAACAGAACCACCGTAAAAATTAGGTACTTTACCGACTATTACAGTTTCGGAAATCGGCACCGACGTATCAATTTCGGATGTACAAGAACAGCCCGGCATTATTATGGTTACTTTTGTGTGTATTTGTAAATATACTTGATGAAAAGTTTGATTTATTCCGGAACTTAAAAAATTACTTTTAAAATCAGAAAAAACGTTCCCCGAAGCAGACATTTTTAACGGAATTAAAGGGCCTTTTCCGTTTAACAATTCAATTCCGGTAAGGGTGCCGAATTCAATTAAAACTTTTTTGCTTTTTAAATTACAAAATTTTTTTTGAATGATAAGACTTATCCGAGATTTTACTTTATTTATCTTTTCAACGTCAGAGGATAACGATAAGACCTCCCCTATTTCGTTTTTATTAAGTTTCATCAAATTTGTATAATCTTGAGAATTGCTTTGGATATCTTCCAAAACGGCCTCATTAACACATTCATTAATTACTATTTTCGCTTTATTTATTGAGATACTTTTTACCGTAGGCCTAAACTGAAAATCAAAAAGCAAAAAAATTCCCGATAAAACAATAAAAAAAACAAAAACGAAAAATAATTTTTTTCGTCTGCGTTTTTTTAAATATATTTTATTCAATTATCGGCTTCACCACCTTAATTCATTAATATAACATATACACTTGAATATAATTCGGTGAATTGATAATAAATTTCAAAAAAATCGGCAATACTTAAATTAAGCCGATTTAAAAAATAAATACAAAAATTCGGCTTATTATTAATTTTAATTAAAGGGGTGAAAAAAATGTGCGGAGAACATCACGAAAAAATCTATCATGACTGTGCTTGCAGTAAACTTTGCGGAATAATCAAACTTGTTTTTGCGGGCATAGTCATAGGTTCAGCAGCGGGAATGGTTTTAATGTATTTTTATGACCACGACAAATGGCTTCAATGCAAAACCAGAAAAATGGTTAAAGGAGTGCAAGATGCGGCTCAAAACGTTACCTCAACCATTAAGTCAAAAATAGGCATGGGCGGAGAAGAAAATTCTTCATCGAATTAAATAAATTAAAAAATTGTGCTTTAGCTTTAATCGGTAAAACTCTTTAAATTTTAAGATTTTTACCGATTAATTATTTTTTATTTGCCTTTAAATATGCAAAAAAATAAGTTTTTTTGCCGAAATATGAAAATAACAATTTATATAACAAGGAGGATTTTAATGACCCATTCAAAAAACTTATTAACGGCAAAAGAGCTTACGTTCTGTCACCAGTACATAAAAACAGGCAATCCCACAGAAGCCGCAAGGCTTTCGGGATATAGAGGAAATTTAGAAAAAAAAGGCACAGAGCTTCTCTCAAAACACGAAATTTATGAATCCATTGAAAAAATATTTAAGGAAAAGAAAAAAGACCTAATGTATAAAGCCATCACAGGTTACGAAAGATTGGCTTTTGGCAATATTTCGGATTGCGTAAAACTTCTTTTTTCCGAAAACATAAAACCCGCAGATTTAGATAAAATGGACCTTTTTAATATTTCGGAAATAAAAAAGCCAAAAGACGGCGCTATGGAAATTAAATTTTTTGACAGGCTGAGAGCGCTCGAAAAATTGGAACAAATAGACATGGAACAAAAAAGCGATAAAGAACCGTTTTATAC
>CALDOU010000044.1 GCA_937912175.1 uncultured Clostridia bacterium | reverse complement strand
TATTGCCTTAAAATATACAACTTTTCTTAATTTCAGTGGATTATTGTACTTTATATTTTAATTTTAGGAGGATTAAATATATGGAATTTAAGGGAATTGATGTATCTAAATGGCAAGGAGTAATTGACTGGCAAAAAGTTAAAAACAGCGGAGTACAATTTGCAATTATAAGGGAAGGATACGGAAAAGAAAACCCCGCACAAATTGACAAAAAATTTGAAGATAACTATTCCGGTGCAAAATCAGTCGGGATTGGCGTTGGAATATATCATTATTCTTATGCCGACAGCTCTGAAGACGCAATTAAAGAAGCTGAGTTTTGCTTAAAAAACATTAGAGGAAAACAATTTGAATTTCCCGTTGTTTTTGATATTGAGGACAAAGAGCAATTAAAACTAAATAATTTTCAGCGCACGGAGATTTGTAAAGCTTTTTGCGAAACTATTGAAAAAGAGGGTTATTATGTTGCAATTTACTGTAATTTAAATTGGTATAATAACTATCTAAATAAAGAAGATTTAAAAAATTATGATTTATGGTTAGCGCAATGGGGCTCCTCCAAACCATCTGTCAGCTGCGGTATTTGGCAATATTCGGACCAAGGAAGCATTAGCGGAATAAACGGCAATGTGGATTTAAACATTGCATTTAAAAATTATTCCGATATTATAAAACACAATCATTTAAATGGTTTTTCCGATAACCCCAGCTCACCTTCAAATGAAAATCCAACTCAATCCCCAAATATAATCTATACAGTAAAATCCGGCGATACTCTGTGGAGCATTGCAAAAAAATATTTGAACGACGGAAATAAGTATACTGAAATAAAATCAAAAAATAATCTTATCAATGATACCATCTATCCGGGACAAGAACTAAAAATTTAAAAATAATATTTCAACTTTCTTATTATCAATTATGATTTTATAAATAGATTTTGTATTGTTCTTTAAAGTACAACTTTTTATATTTTCGGGCAGTATATTGAGTAAACATTTTTTACTTAATATTATTATTTTTTGCAAGGAGGAAAAACTCGGTGATAACAAAACAAATAGAACTTAACGTATGGGATAATAATTGTGAAAATATCTATGCCAATCAAGGAGAAGTCGACTCCCGATATATTGAAGTTTTTTTTAAAGACACAGCTAATCACAATATAAATTTATCCGGTAAATCTATCACATTTTATGCTCGCAAACCCGATAACACACAAGTTTACAGCTCTTGCACGGTTGATACATTAAAAAATACAGCTAC
>CALDOU010000043.1 GCA_937912175.1 uncultured Clostridia bacterium | reverse complement strand
AAATATTTTTAAATCACTTATAAATAGCACAAAGTATAGCGATAAGTTTTTATGGGGGACTGTAATTTTAATTTCAGTTTACAGTTTATTATTGGTCGGTAGTGTTTCGCGTGAAGGATTTAATTATTTTACGGTTCAATCTCTTTCCATAGGTATAGGCCTTTTTGGTGCGTTATGGTTGCAACTGCTTGATTATCAGTTAATTGCTAAATATTCAAAATGGATTGCTGTTGTCAGTATTTTACTGATAGTTTATACTTTGTTTGCCGGAGTAGCGGTTGAAGGGTCTTCGGGAGTTAATGCAAAAGCCTGGATAAAATTGCCGGGGGGAATAACCTTTCAGCCTTCGGAGCTCGTCAAAATCGGATTTATAATAACTTTTTCCAAACATCTTTCAAAACTTGACCTTCCAAAACTGAAACTTAATAATGCAGATGATTTAAAGTCGGTATCGTTGGTTGCACTTCATGTTTTGGTACCTGTTATTTTAACACACCTTCAAGGAGATGACGGGGCAGCAATTATATTTTTATTTATTGCTTTGACCATGGTGTTTATGGCGGGTCTTAAAATAAGATATTTTATTTATATGATAATAATGGGAGCGCTATTGGCACCGCTTGTCTGGAACTTTATTTTGGCGGATTATCAAAAACAACGTATTTTAACTCAAATAAATCCCGAAGCTGACCCTCTGAATATGGGATATCAACAAATCCAAGGAAAACTTTCCATTGGTTCGGGCGGAATATTCGGAGTGGGACTTTTTAAAGGACCCAGAGTTGAAAATAATGTGGTTCCCATCCAGGAAAGTGATTTTATATTTTCGGTAGCGGGGGAAGAATTGGGTTTTGTAGGTTGCGTGGTTATAATATTGCTTTTGCTGTTTTTGATTTTAAGAATCGGTTACATTGCCGGCAAATCAAACGGTACGATAGGCGCTTTGATCTGTTTTGGTTTTATCGGTCTTATAGTTTCACAAACAATATTTAATCTTGGGATGTGTCTTAGCTTATTGCCTGTTATGGGTGTTACTTTGCCGTTTTTTAGTGTAGGTGGGTCTTCTGCCGCATGTTTATATTTGGGAATAGGAATATTGCAAAACATATATTTAAATAGGGACGAAACAAAGAAAAAGTTAGATTTGGAATAAAGCGGGAATATATATGAAAACAGAGTTTAAAAAGGTACTTGTTATATTCGGTTCGCCTCATTATGACGGTAATACGGCAGGGCTTCTTAATAGTTTAATGTCGGTTTTAAAAATAGAAAACGATTATGAAATGATAAATGCTTATGAATTGAACGCCAAACCCTGTATAGATTGCGGATTTTGTAAAACTGATGAAAAATGTCGATATAAAGATTTGGACAAATTGGATTTTTTATTGAAAGAGTGTGATTTAATAATATTTGCGTCCCCGATTTATAATTATTCTTTTCCGGCTCCGCTTAAGGCAATAATTGACCGCATGCAACGATATTATAATGCTAAAATAAATTTAAAAACAAATCCGTTTATCAACAAAGAAAAAAGGGGTATAATATTATTAACACAGGGTTCGAGTGCTTTAAATTCTGACATTATTTCCGCTCAAATAAATCCAATTTTAAAGCTTTTGAACATAAAAAAAACAGAATATTTAATATTGGATAATACTGATAATAAAAAAATTGATATTGACAAATTTTTCTTAAAAAGTGAAAATAAAATAAGAAGTATCATGAGTTTTTTAAATAAAAAATAGGGGGCTTTTGTTAAATTATGGAAAATTTTTGCATGAATTGTATGGAGCCTTTGGGAGAACAGGAGGATATTTGCTCTTCGTGCGGAGCGGTTGCAGATAACGCCCAGTCTTTGCCGTTTATTCCTAAACATGTGATTTTGGCAGGAAGATATATTGTAGGAAAAGGCATGGAGATGGATGGCGAAGGCCTCAGCTATATTGGATATGATACAGTTAAAAAAATTAAAGTATATATAAGGGAATTTTTTCCTTTGGATTTTTGTACAAGACAAGTGGATTTTAAAAATGTGGTTGTTCAACCTAATTTTGAAAGATATTTTTCAAATTTAAAAAGTAGGTTTTTAAAGTACTATCGTTCGGTTGCAAGGCTTAGAAATTTACCGGATTTGGTTTCGGTTTATGATATATTTGAAGAAAATAAGACTGTATATGTTATTTATGAGTGGATAGAAGGTCACAGATTAGACAAATTTTTAGGTTCAAAAGGCGGACGTCTTGATTGGGAAGACGCTAAAATTATGTTTGAACCCCTTTTAAATTCATTAAGTCGAATGGAAGCCGCAGGAGTTAAACATTTGGGAATTTCACCAAGTAATATTTTGGTGACTGAGGATAATAAACTTCGCCTTATAGGTTTTGCGATTAAGGAACTGAGAAGTGCAAATTCCGTTATAAGCAGCCAGCTTTATGATGGTTGTACTGCACTTGAACAATATCTCGATGATTATGAATCATCAGAAAGTACGGATGTATATGGTTTTGCCGCTACTTTATTTTTTGCTGTTACGGGAGAATACCCTCCTTCCGCTTTAGAACGCAAAAAATCGGATAAACTTATGATGTCTCAAGATATACTTAACAGTTTACCGGAAAATGTTGTTTCTGCAATTGCTACAGCTTTGAGAGTATATCCTAATAATCGTACGCTTTCTTTTGAAAATTTAAGAATTGAGCTTTTAAATTCTCCTTTACTTAAAGTTCAAGATATCGAAGAAACAGAAGAAGATTTTTCTTATGATTCTCGAGGATCAGATACCGTCGGCAAAAAAAACAACAGTATGATGTGGGGAGTTATATCTTGCATTATTGCTCTTGTATTGCTTTTATCGTGTTTGGGTATTTATTGGTTTTGGCTGAGAGATAATTCCAATAATTCTTCTGCCAATACATCTCAAAGTCAAAGCGAAAATACACCGGAAGAAAAATCTGAAAATGAAAAAGAAGAAACCGATGTTAAAGAAAAAATTTCCGTTCCGGATTTAACCGGTAAAAATTTGAAAAGTTTACAAGAGGAGTTAAAATATAATTCGAAATATAACTTAGTTCTTTTGTCTGAGGAATTCAGCGATTCCGTAGGCGAAGGATGCATAATTTCCCAAAATCCCGGTGCAGGCGGAGAAATGTATGCCGGTTCTACAATAGCTGTAAATGTGAGCAAAGGCAATAAAACAAGAGTATTGCCATCTGTTGAGGGCCGTACACTTTCCGAAGCTTCTCAATTATTGGTTAATAACAAATTGAAACCTGTGGCAGTCAGTGAATTTAGTAAGGATTATGCCGAGGGAATTGTTATTGGATATAAAAATAATAAAGTCGGTGACAAATTGGATTACGATTCTCAAGTAACGATTGTTGTAAGTAAGGGCGCTGTATAATTTTGCATAAACGTAAATATGGCTTCCTTTTTGAAAAATCAGGAAGTGTACCGCTTTGCGGTCATAATTACTTTTTAAAGTGAATTGTGGAGAAATATGTGGAATAAATTTATTCAAAATTTAAGGGAATAAAGCTTAATCGTATATTGACTTCTCTATATATAGGGAATATAATATTGAAATGTCACTATATATGGTGTTTTTAAAAATTAAACACTATGCTTATAATTTTAAAAAAATATTTGCTTTTTTGCGGAACATAAAAATAAAAATCGGTTAGGAGTAATACAAATTGGAAAATACAGAAAGTATAATGTTATATAGTAACGGTTGTCCGAAATGTAATGTTATAAAAAACAAATTGAACGCCAAAAACGTATCATACGTTGAAAATAATAATGTTGAAGAATTGGTGTCTTTGGGGATACAGACTTTACCTGTTTTAAAAGTGGGTAATGAATTTTTAAGTTTCACTGAAGCAAATGCATGGGTAAATAATTACACTTCAGAAGATAATAATATAAACATTGATGTTAATCTTGGGGAGGATAAATAAAAGATGGAAATTTCTCTTGATTTTTTTAAGCCGTTTACAGATTTTCTTGAAAAGTTAAAGAAAAAATATGATTCTCGTTTTGAGATGATGAATGGATTTTCAAATTCAAATCTTAATTTTACGGATTTTATTGAAAATTTTATAAGTTCAAAAACAGTAGCCGAAACCACAATTGACGCTAATGCAAACAGCACTACTCGTGATGTTCGCACTCTTCTTGCGGATATGGTTAAGCCACATACCAAACTTTTATCATATAATAAAATATTTAAAGAAATAACAAAAAAATATGGTGAGTCTGTCGCTCAAACATGGCTGGAAGGTGAATGGAATGGGGAATATTATCTTCATAATTCCGCTACGGCTTCTTTTACGCCTTATTGTTATGCATATGATTTAGATAAAGTTGTGGAAAAAGGATTATTTTTTATAAATAAATTTAAAACCGGTGCCCCTCAACATTTAACTACATTTAATGACCATGTACTTGAATTTATAAGTTGGGCTTCAAATCGGAGCAGCGGTGCGGTAGGGTTACCGAGTTATTTGCTTTATTCTTATTATTTTTGGTACAACGATGTAAAAAATAATTTTTATTTAAAAGATCCCGAATATTATCGTAAACAATGCTTTCAAAAGTTTATTTATGATTTAAACCAGCCTTATTTGAGAGTTACCGAATGTGCTTTTTCAAATATAAGTGTTATGGATCGTAACTATCTTACAGAATTATTTGGAGGACGACAATTTCCTAACGGAGATTACGTTATTGATCATATCGAAGGCATTATTGAACATCAAAAAGTGTTTATGGAAGTTGTTTCCGAAACCCGCAAAGAGACTATGATGACGTTCCCTGTTCTTACATATTCATTGCTTTATCAAAACGGTAAATTTGTTGATGAAGAATTTGCTCGCTGGTGTAATAAACACAACATGACTTGGTATGACAGTAATTTTTATGTCGGTAACGATGTAACAAGTCTTTCAAATTGTTGTAGGCTTATTTCAAATACTTCAAAACTGGACGCTTTTATAAATTCCGTTGGGGGAACCTCGCTTTCTATTGGTAGTGTACAGGTTAATACTATTAATTTACGCCGTATAGCGCTTGAATCCGATAAAAATAAAAATAAGTTTTTGGAGATTTTAAAAGATCGTCTTGACAATTGTATAAAAGTTTTGGACGTAGTGCGTGGGATTATTAAACAAAATATTGATAAAGGATTGCTTCCGAATTATACTTATGGGCTTATTGAGCTTGCAAAACAGTATAATACCGTTGGCATTACCGCAATGTACGAGGCAATTTCTGAATTTGGATTTATTGATACCGATGAATTCGGAAACAAATCGTACTCAAAAGAAGGATTGGAATTTGCAACTCAAATTTTAAATGCAATTAATGAACAAAAAGATTCTTATGACTTTGATTACAGCATAAATGTTGAAGCAATTCCCGCTGAAAGAGCAAATGTTATTTTAAGTCAAAAAGATGCCATTTTGTACCCTGAAAAAGAACAATATTTTATCTATTCAAATCAATGGATTCCTTTGATGGAAAAGTGTACCCTTAACGAAAAAATCAAGCTTGGTGCCAAGCTTGATAAAGAGTGTGGCGGTGGGCAAATTTCACATATAAATTTAGCGGGAAAATTTGCCGATGAAGAGCAGGCTTGGGATTTGCTCAATCATATTGCACAATCCGGTGTAATATATTTTGCTTATAATTGTAAAATTTCAGTTTGTGAAAATGAACACGCTTTCTTTTCTCCTAAATGCCCCAAATGCGGCAAAAATGTTGCGGATACATATTCAAGAGTAGTAGGATTTTTGGTTCCTGTTTCTGCGTACAGTAAAGAACGTAAGCAAGAGTTTGAGCAAAGAAAGTGGTTTGATTTAAATGAAAATTAATGATTTTGAAAATTTTTCTGTAAATGATAATTTAACTATTACCGTTAAAGAAATTGTTGATGAAAATTTTCAAGATTATAAAAAGTCATCTATGTTTATTGCTACTTCCAAATGTGATTTTAAATGTTTGAAAGAGCTTAATTTGGATTGTTCGATTTGTCAGAATATGCGAATTTCAAAAATGCCGAATAAAAAAATTTTAATTTCGGAAATTTTTTACAGGTATAAATTTAATCCCATAACCAAAGCAATTGTAATAGGTGGCTTGGAGCCAATGCTTCAGTTTGAAGAGATTTTTGACCTTGTCTATTATTTTAGAATTAATCAAAATTGTCATGATGATTTTGTAATATATACAGGTTATTATGAAGACGAAGTAGAAAGAAAAGTGCAAAGACTTAAAAAATTTGATAATATTATAATTAAATATGGTAGGTTTATTCCCGAATCACATACTGTTTTTGATGAGCTGTTGGGTGTAAATCTAAGTTCAGAAAATCAGCATTCGGTGAAAATTTGCTGATTTTTGTATTTTAATTTATTTTATATTAAAATATTAATTATATAGATTGAGTAAGAAAGGTTGCTTAAAAATGTTAAAAAGTTCAGAAAAAAATATGGATACTATTGTTGCTCTTTGTAAAAATAGGGGATTTATATTCTCCGGTTCGGAAATTTACGGCGGACTTTCCAATACCTGGGATTACGGCCCTTTAGGAGTGATTTTTAAGAATAATATTAAAAAAGCTTGGTTTAAAAAATTTGTTCAAGAATGTAAATATAATGTGGGGCTTGATGCCGCAATTTTAATGAACCCAAAAACATGGGAAGCTTCTGGTCATGTTGGCGGTTTTTCTGACCCGTTAATGGATTGTAAGGAATGTAAAACTCGTTACCGTGCAGATAAACTCATTGAAGATGCAGGGCTCAACCCAAACGGTTTGACTTTTGAAGAGATGGAAAAATGTATTGAAGAAAATAGCATAAATTGTCCGGGTTGTGGGAAACATAATTTTACGGGTATTCGTAAATTTAATTTGATGTTTAAGACTTTTCAAGGTGTTACCGAGGACAGTAAAAACGAAATTTACTTACGCCCCGAAACTGCACAAGGAATTTTTATTAATTTTTCAAATGTACAGCGTTCTTCCAGAAAAAAAGTTCCCTTTGGTATTGCACAAATAGGAAAATCTTTCAGAAATGAAATTACTCCGGGTAATTTTACATTCAGAACTCGGGAATTTGAACAAATGGAATTGGAGTTTTTCTGTAAACCCGGAACGGATTTGGAATGGTTTGAATATTGGAAAGATTTTTGTAGAAATTGGCTTTTAAGCTTAAATATTAATAGTGAAAGCGTTCGTGTAAGAGACCACTCCAAAGAAGAACTTTGTCATTATTCAAATGCAACCTCTGATATAGAGTATCTTTTCCCATTTGGGTGGGGCGAACTTTGGGGAGTAGCGGACAGAACCGACTTTGACCTTAAGAGACATCAGGAATATTCGGGAAAAAATCTTGAATACTTTGATTCTGATTCAAATGAAAGATATTTGCCATATGTTATTGAGCCTTCGTTGGGAGCGGATCGTGTTGCGTTGGCGTTTTTATGTGATGCATACACTGAAGAAAAAGTAAGCGAAAAAGATACTCGTGTGGTTTTAAAACTTCATCCTGCTCTTTCTCCGTTTAAGGCTTGTATTCTTCCTCTTTCTAAAAAATTAGGAGAAAATGCAGAAAAAATCAGAGATGAACTTTCCAAATATTTTATGGTTGATTACGATGAGTCAGGATCAATCGGTAAGCGCTATCGCAGGCAAGATGAAATAGGAACTCCTATTTGCATAACCTATGATTTTGACAGCGAAACAGATAATTGCGTGACCGTGCGTGATCGTGATACCATGACTCAAGAACGTATCAAAATTGATGATTTAAAAGAATATATTCAGAATAAAATTAATTTTTAATTGTTAAAATATATAAGTATAAAAAGAAAGGTGGTAAGGAGGAGATTTTAATATCCTCTGATATTAAAAATTACTTATGAAAAAAATAATATATATGGATAATGCGGCCACAACACCCATAAATCCTAATGTTTTAGAGGCTATGTTGCCATTTTTAAAAAATGATTTTGGAAATCCTTCCACTATATATAAAATAGGGAAAAAAGCACATTCGGCTGTTGAAGAATCTCGCATTAAAGTAGCACAGGCTTTAGGTGCCGACCCGAAAGAAATATTTTTTACTTCTTGCGGAACGGAAGCAGATAACTGGGCTATTAAAGGTGCGGCTTTTGAAGGCCTTAAAAAAGGTAAAAATCACATAATAACTTCAAAAATAGAGCATCATGCTGTGCTTCATACGGCGCAGCATCTGGAAAAACATGGTTTTGAAGTTACCTATCTTGATGTGGATAACAACGGTTTAGTAAATCTTGATGAATTAAAAAACGCCATAACAGACAAAACTGCGATTGTGAGCATAATGTATGCAAATAATGAAATTGGCACGATTGAACCTATTGAAGAAATAGGTAAGATCTGTAAGAAAAAAAACGTATTATTTCATACAGACGCCGTTCAAGCTGTGGGACATATAAAAATTGACGTGAAAAGTCAGAATATAGACATGCTTTCTCTTTCCGGACATAAATTTAATGCTCCAAAGGGTATCGGCGCTCTGTACATTCGCAGAGGCGTAAAAATAGAAAGATTTATGGAAGGCGGAGCTCAAGAATCGGGAAAAAGAGCAGGAACCGAAAATGTTGCCGGGATAGTGGCATTGGGTAAAGCTATTGAACTTGCTTATGAAAATCTTGAACAAAAAAATTCTTTGCTTATTAAAAAAAGAGACCGTTTAATTACTGAACTTTTAAAAATAGAACGTTCACGGTTAAACGGTGATAAAACCAAAAGATTGCCCGGAAATGTTAATATCAGTTTTGAGGGTATAGAGGGAGAATCACTTTTATTGTTTTTGGATATGGCGGGAATATGTGCTTCTTCGGGTTCTGCTTGTACGTCGGGTTCGCTTGATCCGAGCCATGTTCTTTTGGCGATTGGTCTTCCTCATGAAATTGCACACGGGTCACTTAGGCTGTCCCTTGGAGAAGTTAATTCAGATGATGAAATAGATTATGTTGTGGGTGAAGTAAATAAAATTGTTAAAAGATTAAGGGATATGTCACCTTTGTGGGAAAGAATAATAAAAGAAAATAAATAAAGTATATGATTTAAGGAGTTGAAATAAATTGGATTACAGCGAAAAAGTCATGGATCATTTTGCTAATCCCAGAAATGTGGGAGAAATAGAAGATGCTGATGGTATTGGAGAAGTAGGCAACCCAAAATGCGGCGATATTATGAAAATGTATTTAAAAATCGAAAACGGAATAATAAGGGATGTAAAATTTAAAACATTCGGGTGTGGAGCGGCTGTTGCAACAAGCTCTATGGCTACAGAACTTATAAAGGGTAAATCTATTGAAGACGCTTTAAAGGTTACGAATAGAGCTGTAATGGAGGCACTCGACGGGCTCCCGCCGGTAAAAGTACATTGTTCCGTTTTGGCGGAACAGGCAATAAAATCCGCTCTTGCCGATTATTACAGAAAAAAAGGTATAGACCCTACTCCGATAGTGGGTAAATTAGAAGAAGAATGTAGTGGCTCGGAATGTAGTTCATGCGGTGTATAGTTGATTTAATATAAGAAAAATGTTTTTAAATATAAAAATAATATAATTGGAATTGCAGGCTTTTGAATTGTTGAGGTTTTAATATTGAAAAGTTACCTTTTTTAATTACATCTGATGTAACGATTGATATTTTGTAAAAATAAGTGATTTTTGATTTATTGCATAAAATTCAATAATGATTTTAAAACTTATTGTACTGTAAAAATATTTTTATGTTGCAAAAATAATAATTTTAATGTTTAATATTTATATAAACTTTAAAATGATTTTGGATGAAAGGAATTTCAATTATGTGTTTTAAAAAAATTTTTAATTCTAAAGTTTTTAAATTTATATTTTTTATAGCTATTGCATGTATTTCTGTAACAACTATATTTTGTGTAAAAAATTTTAATTTGACTAAAAACGACACTCCAAAACCATCTAAAGAACCTGTCCATATTTTTTATTGTGCAGATGACGGCAACGCTTTGGGAACTTGTGTCTCAATAGCTTCTGTTTTATCAAATGCCGATGAAGACGAGAATATTAATATACATATTGTGCATTTTTCAAACAATAAGATGAGTCAAAAAAATATTGACAAAATTACTAAATTGAAAAAAACCATAAAAGATTTTAATTTGGACTTTGTTTCATTTGATGAGAATAAATTGAAAGATTTTAATACGGAGCGATGGAATAAGTCTATCATGATTAAGCTTTATGCCGGAGAGATATTTTCTGAATTAGATAAAATTTTGTGGCTTGATGATGATACAATTATTTTAAGAAACGTGGGAGATATATATCGCAAAGATATAACCGATAAATATTTGGCTGCGGTTGATGTTTCTCCGGAATATAATAAATATGCAAATCGAACTTGTGATTATTGGATTACTGCGGGAATTGGGCTTTATAATTTGAATAAAATTCGTCAGGACGGTATACAAGAAAAACTTTTGAATACGTCTAAAAAATATCCCGTTGGAGGCCACTGTAATAAAAAATATTGTGGGGGCATAGAGGAATATGCTTTGACTCACGCGATAAATAAAGAAGATATATTAATTCTTCCTTATGAGTACAGCGTTATGGCTTTTCTTCATAAGAAAGGGACCTACGATATTTCAAATGTGGTTATGTTACATTTTGCGGGCGAAAAACCGTGGAAG
>CALDOU010000042.1 GCA_937912175.1 uncultured Clostridia bacterium | reverse complement strand
ATTCCTCAAAAAACAGATGTTTTAAAAGTTAAAAAAATGTTGACTGAACTTGAATTTTTTTCTTTTATGGAAAAAATGAATTTAAATTCTGAAAAGGATGATAGTTTTTCCGGTTCGGAGAATATAAATATTAATTTTGTTGCTGATTGCTCAGAGATTTTGGAAAAACTTAAAAAACAAACCAAAGTTATTTTTATTACTCAAGTTTGTGGGTTGAAAACGGAAAAAATATTTATTGGTATTGAAAATAAAGTTTATGTTTTAGATTTTGAAACCTCGAAAAATTTCAAACAATTTATTTTTGATTTTTTAAATTTAAATAGTATAGAAAAAGTAACGTATGATTTAAAAACTTTTGCTAAGTCAATACAGATGTTGGGATTGAATACGGAAGTTCTATTGAGCGATCACAATATTTTTGATGTTATGTTGGCGTCTTATCTTTTAAATCCTTCTTTAAAAGAATATGATTTGTCGCATATAGCCGGTGAGTATGAAATTTATGAACCAAAAATTTGCTTTGAAAATACTGATGAAGTTGAAATAAGCGAAAAAGATAAAGAAGATATAAACAGTGTATACTTTTGCAGTAAAATTTTAGATTTTTTAAAAAAAGATCTTAAAGAAAGAAATCAAATCAATCTTTTGTTTGATATTGAACAACCACTGTCTGTTATTTTGGCAAATATGGAAAATGAAGGATTTGCGGTTGATAAAGCCGAGCTTGAAAAATATTCGATAAATTTAGAGAATAAAATTGATGGCATTAAAAGTTCCATTTATAGTATTGTGGGTTTTGATTTTAATATAAATTCCCCGAAACAACTCGGGACGGTGCTTTTTGAAAAATTGGGTCTTCCCGCCGGGAAAAAAGGTAAAACAGGATATTCAACCAACGCAAGTACTTTGGAAAAATTAAAAGGCATGCACGAGATTATTGATTTGATTTTGGAATATCGTATGCTTACCAAATTAAAATCCACTTATTGTGATGGAATGATTAATTTAATTACTCCGCAAGGCAGGATACATTCTTCATTTAATCAAACGGAAACTCGTACCGGAAGAATTAGTTCCGCTGAACCGAATCTTCAGAATATACCCGTAAGAACGGAAATCGGACGAGAACTTCGCAAGTTTTTTAAAGCGGAGGACGGCTGTAAGTTAATAGACGCCGATTATTCGCAAATAGAACTTCGTGTTTTGGCGCATCTTTCGAATGATGAAAATATGATAGGGGCATTTAAAGACGATAAAGATATACATTCCATAACCGCTTCTCAGATTTTGAACGTGCCGATTAATATGATTACTCCTGAAATGCGTTTTAGGGCGAAAGCAGTAAATTTTGGAATTATTTACGGTATGGGTGCGTTTTCATTGGCTCAAGATTTAAAAATAAGTAGGTTTGAAGCGCAAAATTATATTAATCGTTACCTGGGACACTATAAAGGCATAGATAAATATATGAATAATATAATCAATTTGGCGAAAGAGCGAGGTTACGCCGAAACTATGCTTTACAGAAGGCGCTATTTACCCGAATTGGATTCTTCAAATCATAACTTGAGGGCTTTTGGGGAACGGGTGGCGCGTAATATGCCCATTCAAGGAACGGCTGCGGATATAATAAAAATCGCTATGATAAACACTTATAAATCTTTAAAAGAAAAAAAGTTAAAATCAAAAATAATTTTACAGGTGCACGATGAATTAATAATAGAGGCTCCGGAATCGGAAGTAGATATGGCTAAGTCCATTTTGAAAAAAGAAATGGAAAATGCGGTGAAAATGAATGTACCTTTAAAAGTGCATGTTTCTGTCGGAAAGACGTGGTTTGATGCTAAAGATTAATATACGCCCTTTTGGTACTGATGATATTAAAGAAGCTTGTATAATTGAAAAAAAGTGTTTTTCTGAACCATGGTCGGAAAAAAGTTTTAAAAATGCTCTTGAAAATGGTTTTTCTTGTTTTTTTGCTGCTGAACACATGGGAAAGCTTATTGGATATGCGGGTATGTATACTGTTTTAGGTGAGGGATATATTTATAATATTGCTGTTGAAGAAAACTATAGACACCATGGTATTGGAAGGGCATTGACGGAAAAATTGCTTGAATATTCAAAAAATAAAAATCTTGACTTTTTATCTTTGGAAGTAAGAACCTCAAACAAATTTGCAATATGTCTTTACGAAAAATGTGGTTTTAAAAAAATAGGTGTTCGGAAAAATTTTTATTCTTTTCCAAAAGAAGATGGAATTATAATGACTTGTTATTTATAAAATATAAGTCAAAAAAATATTGATTTTATATTAAATATGTGATAAAATTTGAATGTATTGTAAAATATTAAAGGGGAATTTTCTAAATGATTAAGATTATTAAAAAATTAATGCTTGGTGTAGGATTAGTGTCAATATGTGGTGTTTTAGAATGCGGAGGGGTTTTAGCCGCTCCAACAGCTCCGGCAGTTGTAACCGATGAAGAAGAAGTTAGTGCCGCCAAAATTCAATATGAAATTTTAGAACAATATAAATCTTTAAAAGAATTAAAGATTAATATCAACAAAAATGAAAAAGATATTTTTCAAGCTGAAAAAGTTGAAATGCCGAATCTTAACAGTAAGCTGAAAAAATTAGTTCACAAAAAGAAAAAATTAAAGAGTGAAAAGCAAAAATATTCTGTGTTTAATATATTTGCAAGAATAAAACTTAACAGTAAAATCAATAAAATTAAAGAAAAAATAGAAGCAGTTGAAAGAAAAAAATCAGAACTTAAGGAAAAAATCAAAATATTGAAAGAAAAAAGAAATGATTTAGATGATCAAGTAGCAATTGTTTTGCAAAATCAAGAGTTTAAAAATTCAGAAAAATAATATTATTTTAATTAATAAACTATAGGTGCGGTAAATGAAAATACTGGCGATAGAATCTTCGTGTGACGATACAGCAATAGCAATAGTGGAAAACGGTCGAACTGTACTGAGTTCGGGCGTTTCTTCGCAAATTGATATTCATAAAATATATGGTGGGGTTGTTCCGGAAGTTGCGTCAAGAAAGCATATTGAAAATATTACTCCGCTTTTGAGTTTTGTGCTTGAAAAATCAGGTTTAAGTTTAAATGACTTGGATGCCATAGGGGTTACTTATGCTCCGGGGTTGGTGGGTTCTTTGCTTGTAGGAGTTAATTTTGCAAAAGGGCTTTCTATTGCAACGGGTCTTCCAATTATTCCGGTACATCATATAAAGTCGCATATTGCTTCTTTATATCTTACTAATCCGGATCTGAAACCACCTTTTATGTGTTTGGTGGTTTCAGGTGGACATTCACATATTTTGGAAGTAAAAGATTATACTCATATAAAAATAATCGGAAAAACTCGCGATGATGCTGCCGGAGAAGCTTTTGACAAAGTCGGGCGCCGTTTGGGATTTGATTATCCCGGCGGTATAACGTTGGATAAAATAGCGGAGAACGGTAACCCCAAGAGTTTCAAACTTCCTGTTCCTCTTAAAGACGAAGGAAAAACTTATGATTTTAGCTTTTCCGGATTGAAAACGGCAATGATAAATATAATTAATGGGTTTGAACAAAAAAATGAAAAATTACCTATTGAGAATTTGTCGGCATCATTTAGAGAGTCTGTTGTGAGTTGTTTGGTAAAAAATTTTATTTTGGCTTCTTTAGAGTACGGATATAAAAATATTGCTATTGCCGGAGGAGTTTCCGCTAATTCGTTACTTAGAAAAATGCTGGAAAGCGAATCTAAAAAACATAATATTAGATTTTTTAAACCCGATTTAAAATATTGCGGAGATAACGCTGCAATGGTAGGTGCTCAAGCTTATTATGAATTTTCAGAAGGTAAAATTGCAGGTCTTAATTTGAATGCTAAAGCCGGTATGCCGATTGATTTGGATTAAAATTATTTGAAATGTTCAAATAAAAA
>CALDOU010000041.1 GCA_937912175.1 uncultured Clostridia bacterium | reverse complement strand
TGATAAAATATTTAACGGCAATATAATATCATGGAAGAAAAATCATTTCAAGTAACTATTTCACATTTATACAAAAATTTTAAAATTCTATAAATTTGGCGGATTATTGCGAATCGGATGAATTACACTCTTTGCAAAACTTGTATTTTTGCTATTATAAATCGTGAGTAATTATTCAATGAGTTGACAGAAATGTTTTAAGCAGTTTGTGAATACAAGATTATCTAAATACAACAAAAAGCATTACTAACTTTTGTAGTCGGTAATGCCTTTTTTGTGTTTATTTAATTCGAAAAATTGAAATTCGTCAATCTGTTATATGTCTGATGCGCTGCAAATCCCCACTGCACAATGCGTCCATATTTTTGAAGATTTTATCTGCATCCCAATCCCACCATTTTAGTTCCAGCAGATATTTAATCATGTCGTCGTCAAACCTCTTGCGAATCACTCTACACGGATTGCCGCCGGCAATACAATATGGAGGGATATCTTTTGCAACAACGGAATTCGCTCCTATAATTGCGCCGTCACCAATGTGAATACCGGGCATTACCGTTACGTTCTGTCCAATCCAAACATCATTGCCGACAACGGTGTCCCCCTTTAAAGGAAGATCATCAATACTTGGCGCAAACTGCTCCCAGCCTCCCCCCATAATGTTAAACGGATAGGTCGTAACACTGTTCATTCTGTGATTTGCACCATTCATAACGAACTCAATTCCTTTTGCAATGGCGCAAAATTTTCCTATAATCAGCTTGTCTCCGATAAATTCATAATGATGAGTGACATGATCCTCAAAATTCTCAGCTCCATTCACATCATCATAGTAAGTGTATGCGCCAACCGTAATATTCGGTCTGGAAATCACATTCTTGATGTATACAATTTGCCTGATGTTTTCGTTTGGATAAACGTCATTAGGGTTCGGTCCCATAATCTCACACTTTCAAATTTTTTTACATAATATTTATCTTTTATTATAGCACTGCTATAAAGTTTTTCAAGAAACCCTAATTTTTAAATCAGTAAAATATATTGTGATATTTTTTAATCACGTTGATTTTCACCTCAACAAATGCTATACTGTTGTTGGAAAACGTCAAAATATAATTTTTCAATTTTTAAAAATAAAACTTAACAATAAGACTTGAATTTATATACTATGGTAATATATAAATATAATTGTATTCAATGCAACAATTAAATTATAAACTAAAAATACAGCGAGGGATTTTAAATGGTATTAGAAAAAATTAAAACTATTTTAGGGGAACAATTTGACATAGAAAATTTAGATGAAATAACAATGGAAACAAATTTATTTGACGACTTAGATGCCGATTCTTTAGATTTAGCTGATTTACTGGCCACTATCGAAGACGAATTTGAAATAGAAGCTTCTGACGATGTCATGGGCTCTATAAATACAGTCGGAGATGTTGTAAACTATATTTCAAAAATAAAAAATATTGATTAAAATTCAGACATTCCCGCCTGAATTTTAAGGCGGGAATAATTTTTATTTTCATAATTATTGACTTTAACGTTAATTTCTAATATAATTGTTTCATAAGGTAAGTTTTGAGATTTTTTATAGGGGTATAGCTCAGTTGGTAGAGCAGCGGTCTCCAAAACCGCGTGTCGAGGGTTCGAGTCCTTCTACCCCTGCCATTTTTAAAAATGTTTTTTATTTATGGATGTAAAAAATGGTTTTATATGTTAGAATAAATATGCGCTGATATAGCTCAGCAGGTAGAGCACTTCCTTGGTAAGGAAGAGGTCACCGGTTCAAGTCCGGTTATCAGCTCCATTACAAAAGATATTCAATGAGGTTTCGTTGAATA
Source organism: uncultured Clostridia bacterium (assembly GCA_937912175.1). GTDB lineage: Bacteria > Bacillota > Clostridia > Oscillospirales > Acutalibacteraceae > UMGS1491. Next base: position 1,249 of record CALDOU010000041.1, on the reverse strand, counting down.
TCTTTCGATTTATAAGGAGAAAATATGAACAAAGTTTTTTTCGATGAATCTCCGGATATCTTAAAAAAATTTTTAGGATATATTCAAACAGTAAAAGGAAAATCAATTAAAACCGTAGAAGAATATTTTCTTGATTTGCGGACTTTTTTTCGTTATCTGAAAATAAAAAGAAACCTTGTACCAAAAGAAACACCGTTTAACGAAATACCTATAAATGATATAGATATAAATATGATAAAAACCATATCACTTATAGACATTTTCGAATATATGAATTATTTATCAACAACAAGAGAAAATCAAGCCGCATCAAGATCCAGAAAAGCCTCAAGTTTAAGAATGTTTTTTAAATACCTTACCAACAAAACACAAGAACTGGAAAAAAATCCCGCTGAAGAATTAGAAACTCCAAAACAAGGTAAACGTCTTCCAAAATTTTTAAGCTTGGAACAAAGCAAGACCCTACTGGAAGCCGTAAATAATTATGGTGGAAAATATAAGGAAAGGGATTTTTGCATAATAACATTATTTTTAAATTGCGGTATTCGGCTTTCGGAGCTTGTCGGAATTAACATTAATGACATACACGAAGATAATACATTAAGAGTAATCGGAAAAGGAAACAAAGAAAGAGTGGTTTATTTAAATGACGCTTGTAAAAAAGCAATAGAAGATTACAAAAAATCACGACCAAACGATAATATAAAAGATAAAAACGCATTTTTTATAAGCCGACAAAATAATCGAATAAGCGTCAAAACCGTTCAACTATTAGTAAATAAATATTTAAAAATAGCGGGACTCAGCGGAATGGGATATTCCGTACATAAATTAAGACATACGGCCGCCACGCTTATGTACCAATACGGAAATATAGATATAAGAGTACTAAAAGAAATTTTAGGGCATGAAAATTTGGGTACCACAGAAATATATACTCATATTTCAAATACTCAGATGAAACACGCCGCCGATTCCAATCCTTTAAATAATATAGATACAAAATAGAAACAGTTTATATAAAGATATGGCATTAAAATTTGACTACAAAATGAATTAAGTATTTTTAAATACATTATATCTCATCGAATCAATATAGATTTAATATTAATTTTAAAAATTATAATTTATACAAAATTCCCACCGAAAACATCGGTGGGAATAATATTTACATTTTCAATATATATAACAAACTGGTACGGGTGACAGGACTCGAACCTGCAAAGCTTGCACCACTAGGACCTAAACC
>CALDOU010000040.1 GCA_937912175.1 uncultured Clostridia bacterium | reverse complement strand
TTTATTACGGGTGAAATAATAAATATAAATGGTGGATTTTTTATATAAATAAGAACATAAAATCTATTTGTGTCGCAAAGTATTATGTGATATTTTTAATAATATGTGTAAAAAACATATATTGATTTCTAAATTGGGTGGTGAAAAATGATTAAGTTAAAAAACGTGAAAATAATGAAATCAATTTTTATAGCATTATTGTCAATAATAATAGTAAATTGCAACAATGTTTTTTCTGTACCCACAGATGTCATGATTGCAGAATTATTCGAAATGGAAAAAGATCCCTCATCTAAAAATGCCGAATTTATACAATGTTTATTGGAAAAATACAAAATGATTTTTGATGAAAAAATAAGGGAAGTAAGGTTGTGTCGGCGGTCACATTTTCTTGATGGCGGTGTGAATTTGGATTGCTTTAAATATGCGCTTTTAATAAATATTTTAAGTGGTGAATATAAAAATCAAAAACATGTGGTTTCAGTTGAGTGCTGGGAAAAAATAGTGAACATAATTTCCGATAGAACTTTTGATGAAAGTGTTTATGACAGCGCACTTTCTCCGGAATTTTATAGATTTCAAATTTTAAAAGTATTCTAAAATTATAAAAAGGAAGGAATTTTACAATGAAAAAAAATAAATTAAGTAAAGTATTAGGTTTATTGTTGGCATTTTCTTTATTGTATATCCCGGGATTGAGTATAAATAGTCATAATGTCAATGCTTTTTCAACAAGGCAAATTATTTCTAAGTATCCGCAGTTTTTCGGTCGCATAAATTTAGATGCAATTTTGAGAGAAGAACCTTACCGTAATTACCGGGTAAGGTTAAAAAAGATATTCCTCGATAGGGATGATAACGTTAATTTTGTGATTTTTTTTCGTTATCTTTTAGATAATTTTTCGGACGCAAATGTGGACAGACTTAATGTGGCGGTTGCTTCTCGAGATAAAGAAGATATCAGAATTGATTTGGAAATATCAAAAGAGTTGGATAAAATTATGAAATTATCACTGAAGACTGCCAAATTTAAACTAACAGAAGAAAAATTAAGATTTATCCGTACACAAATTGATGCCGATAGTCATAGCCCCCGCAAAAAAGGCAAAAAATACAAAACGAAAAAAGTAAAAACGGAAATGCGCGATTTGGATATGAAAGATATAGATTTTACTCAAGATTTTTGTGATGATGACGATTATATTTATGATGACTGTATTTAAGATGAGGGTGTTTACGCAGGTTGAAGATGGTTATGCCGAAGACGGTTCCTCTGAGGATGACTCTGTTAAAGGAGACCTGTTTTTTGCAAATTTTCGTATATTTGATTTAGCTCATTTTGCTGCTGTGAATTTAAATGGGAATTATTTATTTGATATGTGATTTCCCGGAAATTATAACGGCGACTTCTTACAATATACTCTATATTGTCTGGGATGGGATTTAAAAAATTAATTTTACAGTTAAATAATTTTTTGATAATAAAAATCAGTGTATTTGCTATTCCAATTATTGTAAAAAAACCAAAAATTACGCAGTATATTATGTTTACCATTTTAATCACCTCGGTACATAATATGCTGCGTTTTTCATTTTTGAGTTTTTCTTTAAGAGTTTTAAATCAGCTGATTCCAATATCGGGAACGTCGGTTTCTTTATTAAACTCTTTAGGTTCTTTGATGTCGGCAAAAAGTAAAGAAATACACCATAAAGCCGCTAAAGATATAATAAAATAAATTATACGGCTGGGTGTGGAATCTTGTCCTCCGAAAATCCAAGCAACAATGTCAAATTGAAAAAGCCCGATTGCACCCCAGTTAAGTCCGCCTATGATACAAAGGGTGATAGCTATTTTGTTAAGAATTTTCATAGTCAATTACCTTCCTTTCAAAATAATAATTAGTATTTATTATATACAGTTTTTTTGAAAAAATCAAATTTATTAATAAATTAGTTATAATTATTTTCAAAATTTCTCTAATCTTGAAGAAAATCTTAAATTTTGATAAAATTAAGTATAAATGAGTCGTAAAGATGATTGTTTTTCGGAGGAAAAAAGATTGGTGGATAACAATATTTATAAATATGGATTTGAAGAAAATTTATATTGTCAAAAAATTAAAGAAATATATAAAAAAACATATTCAAAAGAAAAACCGCTTGTTTTTATAAAAACTTATGGGTGTCAGCAAAACGTTTCCGATAGTGAAAAATATGCGGGTATGCTTGAAAATATGGGGTTTTCGATTACAACAGAACAAAATTTTGCGGACGTTATACTTTTTAACACCTGTGCTATTAGAGAAAATGCGGAAAATAAAGCTTTTGGAAATTTGGGCTGGATAAAAAACGTTAAAAATCATAATCCGAATTTATTTGTTATTATATGTGGTTGCATGACGGAACAACCCACTGTTATTCAAAAAATAAAAGATACTTATTCTTTTGTGGATTTGGTTTTCGGAACTCATTCAATTCAAAATTTTCCGAAACTATTTTATGATGTTATTTTAAAGCGTTTGAAACCCGGAAATGATAAAAATAAAAAAGTTTATATAAATGAGAAATCAGATATCATAGTGGAAGATATTCCGTTGAAAAGGGATAATCACTTAAAAGCTTTTGTTTCCGTTATGTATGGGTGCAATAATTTTTGTTCATATTGTATTGTGCCTTATGTAAGAGGGCGGGAACGTAGCAGAAAATCCAAAGAGATAATAAAGGAATTTAAAAATCTTGTTGATGCGGGATATAAAGACATAACTTTGCTTGGGCAAAACGTAAATTCTTACGGTCGGGGTCTTGAAGAGAATATAGATTTTCCGGGTTTATTGAAAAAACTTGATGAAATTCCCGGGGAATACAGAATAAGATTTATGACGTCTCACCCCAAAGACGCTTCCGAAAAACTTTTTGACGTAATTGCGGAAAGCAAACATATTGTTCACCATATACATTTGCCGGTGCAATGCGGAAGCAATCGTATTTTAAAAGAAATGAACCGTAAATACACCAAAGAATCTTATTTAAAGATTATTGATTATGCTCGAGGTAAAATGCCGGATATAACTTTTACAAGTGATATTATTGTAGGGTTTCCGGGTGAAACTTATGAAGAATTTTCCGAAACCGTAGATCTTTTGAAAAAAGTAAAATTTTCATCGCTTTTTACTTTTATATATTCACCTCGCGAAGGAACGCCTGCGGCAAAGCTCGCGGACCCTGTTTCTAAAGAAAAAAAGACCGAATGGCTTCTTGAACTTTTAAAAGTTCAAGAAAAAATATCGGAAAATTTGTGTAAAGATATGGTGGGGAAAAAGTTAAAAGTTTTAGCTGAAAAATTTGATGAGAAAAACTCACTTGTTTTATGCCGTACCAACGGAAATACAATAGTTGAAATAGACAGTAAAGAAGATATTGTTGGGGATTTTTTAAACGTGGAAATAACCGAATCCGGAAGAGAATCGCTAAAAGGAAAAATAGTTTAAAAATAAAGGAGATAAAAAATGGAAGTAATAACACTGGCAAGAGAATTAGGAGCGGCAATTCAGCAAAGCGAAGATTATATCGAGTATAAAATTAAAGAACAAAATGTGGAGTGCGATAAAGAACTCCAGAAAATGATTGAAGAATTTAATTTAAAAAAAGTTTCAATAAATAATGAAATTTCCAAAGAGACCGTTGATCAAAAAAAGATTGATGAACTTAATTTATCCATAGGTGAATTTTATAATAAAATCATGCAAAATGAAAATATGAAAGTATATAATGAAGCAAAACAAAAATTTGAAAAAATGCTTAAAGATATAAGTTTTATAATAAACAGTTCCGCTTCCGGAGAAGATCCATATAACATTAATTTGGAAAACAATCAAACATGTACGGGTAGCTGTCAAAGTTGTTCGGGATGTTAATAAAAATGATTAAAATTATAATGTATTAAAGTGAGTGTTGTAATATGGCAGAAATTTCACCGATGATGCGCCAATATATGAGCATAAAAGAACAGCATAAGGATAGTATACTGTTCTTTCGGCTTGGTGATTTTTATGAAATGTTTTTTGAAGATGCTAAATTGGTTTCCGAAGAACTGGATTTAACTTTGACGGGTAAAGATTATGGTCAAAAAGAACGAGCTCCTATGTGCGGTATTCCTTATCATAGTTGTGAAGCGTATATTGCAAGGCTGGTATCCAAGGGATATAAAATAGCAATGTGTGACCAAATTGAAAACCCGGCTACTGCCAAAGGGCTTGTAAAAAGAGAGGTAGTAAGAGTCATTACCCCCGGTACGGTCATGGAAGAAAGTATGCTGGATGAATCTAAAAATAATTATATTTGTTCGGTTTTTGTTTCTGAAAAATCCGATGTTTCGGGAATAGGGTTTTGTGATATTTCCACGGGCGAGCTTAAAGTTACGGAGTTTGTGGGGAGTTCGGATGAAATAATCAGTAGCCTTAAGAATGAATTGGGGAAATTCAGTCCAAAAGAAATTTTGGTTGGCGGTAATATTAAATTTTTTGAACTTCTTAAACCGTTTATCAAAGAAAAGCTTTCTTGTAGAATTGAAGTTTTGGAAAAGGATATATCCTTGGAGGAAAGCAAGCAAAGTGTACTATCTAATTTCGATGAGTCAGATATTGAAAAAATAAAAATTTTTGAAAAGTCTTATGCCGTAAGATGTATAGGAAATTTATTTGATTATCTTAAAAATACTCAAAAAATCGGTTTGGAAAGAATAGGAAGCATATCTTGTTATAATAGTTCGGAATATATGGGGTTGGATCTAAACACCGTTCGTAATTTGGAATTAATGGAAACAATGCGTTCCAAAACCAAGAAAGGCTCGCTTTTGTGGATATTGGATAAAACAAAAACAGCAATGGGCAAACGTATGCTTCGTTCTTGGGTTGAACGTCCGCTTTTAAATATTGAAAAAATTCTAAATCGACAAGAAGCCATAGGTGAATTAGTTGAAAATATTATTTTACGTGATGAAATAGGTGGGCTCCTTTCCGGAGTGCATGACATTGAAAGAGTTATGACTAAAATAACATATGGTTCGGCCGGGGGACGCGACCTTAAATCGTTATCATCTACGCTTTCTAAATTACCCGAAATAAAATTTTATCTTTACAAAGCGAATGCCGTTCTTTTGAAGGAAATGTGTGAAAACATGGAACTTTTAAAAGATGTTTATATGTTAATTGAAGATGCCATTGTGGACGAGCCCCCGTTTTCGGTTAAAGAAGGCGGAATAATTAAAGAGGGGTATAGTTCCGAAGTCGATGATCTTAGGAAAGATATGAACGGCGGAAAAAATATTATAGCTGAAATCGAACAGCGTGAAAGAGAAAAAACGGGAATAGCCAAGTTAAAAGTTGGATACAATCGTGTTTTTGGGTATTATATTGAAGTTTCAAATGCGTTTAAAGATAAAGTTCCAAGTGATTATATAAGAAAGCAAACGCTGACTAACTGTGAGCGGTTTATCACACAAGAATTAAAAGATTTGGAGTCTCGAATTTTATATGCTCGTGATAAAATCAACGAAACTGAATATCGAATATTTGAATCTGTCAGAATTAAAGTTGCGGAAAATTTGCCTAAGATTATAAAAGTGGCAAATATAATTGCTAAGTTGGACGTTATAAGAGCACTTGCAGAGGTGGCAAGTTCCAACGATTATGTAAAACCTTCAATAAACTCCGAAGGAAAAATAATTATTAAAGAAGGCAGGCACCCCGTTGTTGAATCTCTTCTTAAAAGCTTACCTTTTGTTCCGAATAACACCGTTTTAGACAATGGTGAGAATATGGTTGCCATTATTACGGGACCTAATATGGCCGGGAAGTCAACATATATGCGTCAAACTGCACTAATAGTCCTTATGGCTCAAATAGGAAGCTTCGTTCCTGCAAAAGAAGCTCAAATCGGAATAGTTGATAATATTTTTACAAGGATCGGTGCTTCGGATGATTTAGCCGCAGGACAATCAACTTTTATGGTAGAAATGAATGAGGTGGCTGAAATTGTAAAAAAAGCCACGTCTGAAAGTTTGTTGATTTTAGATGAAATAGGACGTGGAACGTCCACTTTTGACGGAATGAGCATTGCAAGGTCTGTTTTAGAATATGTTGCGGACAAGAAAAAGCTTGGGGCGAAAACTCTTTTTGCAACCCACTATCACGAGTTGACTTCCGTTACGGAAAACTTCGGCAATATAAAAAATTATAATATTGCTGTTAAGCGAAACGGTGATGATATTACATTCTTAAGAAGAATAGTTCCGGGTGCCGTTGATGACAGTTACGGAATAGAAGTGGCAAAGTTGGCGGGCCTTCCCAATTCAATAATCTTAAGAGCCAAAGAAATATTAAAAAGTCTGGAAACGGGGAAAAACACAAAATCGTCTTTCAAAAAGCCCAATGACTGCCAGGATGAAATGCAAATTAATTTTTCAAGCTTATGTGCTCAAAACAGTGAAATAACGGAAAAATTGAAAAAATTGGATGTGAGTGTTTTAACCCCGATAGAGTCAATGAACATACTTTACGATCTTATTAATATTGCAAATAAAATTTAGTTTTTTGATTACCCTGAAGGAGTTTTTCAAATGAAAAGGATTAATGTCTTAAATAAGCATATCGCACAACTTATTGCGGCGGGTGAGGTGGTTGAGCGTCCGTCTTCGGTTTTAAAAGAACTTTTGGAAAATTCCATTGATTCCGGTGCCACTAAAATAACCGTTGAAATAAAAAACGGGGGAGTTAAGCTGATAAAAGTTTCGGATAACGGCAGCGGAATATATAAAGATGATGTAAAAAATGCTTTTCTTCGTCATGCTACCAGTAAATTAAAAGCAGCAGATGACCTTAATAATATCAATTCCTTGGGATTTCGTGGAGAGGCTTTAGCTTCAATCTGTGCAGTTTCCAAAACCGAGGTAATAACAAAAACAAAAGATGAATTTGAAGGGACTCATTACTATATAAACGGTGGTATACCCGGTATTTTTGAGGATATCGGATGTTCTGACGGCACAACAATTATTGTAAGAGATTTATTTTATAACACTCCCGCAAGAATGAAATTTTTAAAAAAAGACGTTTCGGAAGCTAATTTTTGCGCCGGGGTAATTGACAAGATTGCGCTTTCTCATCCGGAGATATCTTTTAAATTTATAAGAGAGGGGAAAGTAGTTTTAAACACTCCGGGGGATTCCAAAATTTCTTCTGCAATATATTGTGTGTATGGTAAAGAGTTTTTTAAGGGAATGATACCTGTAAAGTATGAATTAAATCATGTGAAAATAACGGGCTTTATAAGCAAGCCTACCTTTGCAAAATCCACTCGAACTATGCAAAATTTTTTCATTAACGGAAGATATATAAAAAGCAAATTGGGTACTTGTGCTTTGGAAGAGGCTTTTAAAAATTCAATTATGGTAGGAAAATTTCCTTATTGTGTAATTTATATTGAAATAGCGCCGGAATTGGTTGACGTTAACGTGCACCCTTCCAAAACCGAAGTTAAATTTTTAAATGAAAAAGATATTTTTGAAGCTATTTATTACGGAGCCAGGTCGGCGTTAATGGCGGAAGATAAAAGTAAGTTTTCAGGGTTTGAGGTTTATAACAAGCCTAGCTCAAACGGTTTTTCAAATCCGCTTGTTTTAAAAGACAGTTTTAAAAACATGGATTTTGGCTCTTTGATGAAAAATAACAATTTTAAACCTGATCAAAATACAGTAAAAGACATCCCCGATAATTCTTTTAAAACTTTAAACTCCGCATGTGAAACTCAGAATTATTTTGATAAAAAAACATTAATGACCGAAAAAAATTCATATGAAAAAATTGAAAATCCGGAAACAAATAATTTAAGTGGTGTTTCAAAATTAAATTCGGAAACGATAAAACCGAATTTTGAAAAGTCGGTTTTAAACACCTCACCGATATTACCTTTAAGTACGCTACAAGAAAATACAATCGAAAAAGAATCGAATGATTTAAGTTTACCGCAGAGTAGTGAAAAACGTAACATTAAAATTATAGGTGAAATTTTTAAGTGCTATATTCTTGTTGAATGTGATGAAGAACTTGTTTTGGTCGATAAACACGCTGCTCATGAAAGAATAATATTTGAAAATCTAAAAAATAACGAAAATAATAATGATAATTCACAGCTTTTAATTGAGCCGAAAGTTGTATCTTTGGAAAAGAATGAATATAATGCGGTGATAGAAAATCTTGAGTTGTTTTCCAAGGCCGGATTTTCAGTGGAAAACTTTGGAATGGGGACGGTTATAGTGCGTAGTGTTCCTATGTATATTACCCCTGAGGAAATTTCAGATTCGATTTTAGAGATGGCGGAACATATGGCAAACAATCAAAAAAATACAGATACCAAAAAGTTAGATTGGTTTTACCATAATATTGCATGCCGTGCAGCGGTTAAAGGCGGAAAAAACAGCTCCAAAGAAGAAATTACGGTGCTTATTAATCGATTAATTCAAAATCCCGAAATAAAATATTGCCCTCATGGAAGACCCATATTTATTTCATTTAGCAAAAAATTTATCGAAAAACAATTTGGAAGGATATAGTTTTATGTCTAATCCTAAAATACCGTTGGTGTGTGTTGTCGGACCGACTGCTTCGGGAAAAACAAAGTTAGCAACAGAACTCGCTTTAAAATATTGCGGCGAAGTTGTTTCCGGGGATTCTATGCAAATATATAAAGAATTTGAGATTTCCACCGCAAAACCCTCTATGGAACAAATGAATGCAGTAAAACATTATTTAGTGAGTGAGATTTCAGTAACGGAAGAATTCAGTGTGGCTAAATTTACGGATTTGGCTCGTGAATATATTGAAAAAATTTATAAAAATAAAAAACTTCCGTTTTTAGTTGGTGGAACAGGGCTTTATATCGATTCGCTTTTAAAAAATATAAAATTTGAAGATAATATTAACGATTCCTTGAAGGTGGATTTATCCGGGATAGATAACAGTACTTTATTTTCTATGCTTCAAAAAATTGACCCCGAAAGTGCCCAAAAAATTCATGTTAATAACACAAAAAGATTAAAAAGAGCCATTGAATTTTTTTATACTTCGGGGTATCCTATATCTGAACAAACTAAGAAATCAAAATTTTCTGAACCTATTTACAGGGTTTGCAAAATAGGGCTCAATTATAGAAACAGGGATATTTTGTACAGTAAAATAAATGCTCGTGTAGACGAAATGTTTGAAGAGGGAATTTTGGAAGAAGTAAGAAAAGTAAATAAGCTTGATGTGAGCAAAACCGCTCAAGGTGCTATAGGCTATAAAGAGTTAATCCCTTGTATAAACGGAGCGATTACCAAAGAAGAAGCTTGCGAAAACTTAAAGCAGGCAACTCGAAGATATGCCAAAAGGCAACTCACATGGTTTAAAAGAGATGAAGAAATAAACTGGATTTATATTGATGATTATAGTGATTTCAGCTATGTGGTAAAAGAAGCTTGTAAAATCGTAGAAAAATCCGGTTTTACTGAAATATAATCATAAAATTAAGGGAAAAATATGAAAAAACATCGTTTAAATATTAAAAAAATAATATTTGGGTTTGTAGGTATAAGCATATCTGTTTGGCTTATATATAATTTTGGTATTCGAAAATTTTGGGGGATAGAAACTCGGCTGGTAGAAAGAGGGGAAGCCAAAAGCATAATTGAAACCACGGGTATTGCAGTAAGAGACGAGTTTATATTGGAAAATCAGTCATATAATTCCGGAAATTTAAAATACCTTATAAGCGATGGTGAAAAAGTATCAAAAAACGGGGTCATTGCTGAAGTCTACAGTTCGCCTGAGGATGCCAAAGCGAGCTATAAGATAGATAATTTGAACAGAGAGCTTGAAATTTTGGAAAAGCTAAATTTTTCAAAATATAATATTGCAAAAGGAATCAACTTTATTAATAACCAAATAAATGATGAGATTAAAAATTTGTTGATTTCCTTGGGAGATATAAAGCTTTTGGATTCCAAAAATTACAGAGAAAAAATACTTTACTTGTTAAATGAACGAGAAATTATAATGGGCAAAGATGTTAATTTGGAAAATAAGATAAAAGATTTGAACAAAGAAAAATCTGAATTAAATTCTTCTTTTTCTAAAAGCATCTCCAATATAACTTCACCGGAATCCGGGGATTTTATAACCTATATTGATGGTTATGAAGGTTTTACGGATTATAAAAATATATTAACTTCTGATTTTGAAAATTTGAATTTTGAAGAAATAAACAATAATTTTTATAAACCTACCGATGTACACCAATTGGGTAAAATAATAAAATCGGAAATGTGGTATATGGTTTGTGTCATAAATGAGGAAGATTGCCGGAAAATTCATGTGAACGATGAGGTTATTGTAAATATGCCACTACAAGATTATATTCAAAATATTCCTTGTTTGGTAAAATTGATAGTTCCAAAAGCAAATTCAAAAGATTATATAATTGTTATTTCTTGTAATTATATGAATAAAGGTTTGGCATGTATAAGAAAGGAAAATATAAAAATTATTTTAAATGAATATTCGGGATTAAAATTAAACAAGAGTGCAGTCCATAAAAGTTTGGATTCCGAAGGAAATGAGATTTTCGGAGTATATGTAAAGTGCGATAAATATTTGAAATTCAAAAAAATAAATCCTATTTTTTGGGGAGAAAGTATTATTTGTTCTTATACTTCGGAAGAAGCTGCTAATGATAAATATCTTCAATTGGGTGACTATGTGGTTACCAAAGGCGTTAATTTATTTGATGGAAAATGTGTATCTTAAACAAATTACAATAATAATATTTAAAAAAACGATCCTATAAACATAAATATTATGAATAATATTTATTAGTTGGAACGTTTTTTTGATTTTTTTGGTAAAAAAACAAATTTGATGTTGACATACACTGTAAAAAATATAATAATAATAATGTAAAGTTATCTGATTTTTGATAACTGACATTTAAATGAATATTACTTAAATATTTTATAAAGGTAAAATTTAATGAGGAGGAATTTTAAAATGGCAGGATTAGTAGAAAAATTCAAAGAAATGTGGGCACCTTCGGAAGAATATTACGAAGATGATTATGAAGAACAAGACGAAGCTTATGAAGATAATGCTGTTCGCTATAAAAATAAAGATAAAAAAAATTCAAACAGAGTTTTAAGTTTACACTCGTCATCCAAAGTCAAGGTGGTTTTATCAAAACCGGAAAAGTTTGGTGAAGATATAAAGAATATAGCTGATGAGCTTTTAAAAATGAATACTGTGGTCATGAATTTAGAAGAGGTTGTTAAAGCGGAATCCAGAAGAATAATAGATTTTTTAAGTGGCGTTGCATATGCCAATGGCGGAAAAATCAAAAAAGTTTCTACCGATACCTATGTTGTAACACCTTCTAATGTCGACTTGGAGGGCGAAGATATTTTAGGTGAATTGGAAAATCACGGAGTGTATTTTTAATACATAAAATTTTAAATATTTATTTTAGGTATGTAAGTAGTTACTTTACTTGCGTGAGTTTGGTATATATTTAAAATGAAATATATGATTAAAATTTGTAAGAGGTGAAAGCTTTTGTTAACTATTGAAGATATTAAAAATGCAAGTTTTCGAAGAGCTAATTTCGGGGGATACAAACCTGAAGACGTGGACGCTTTTATTGACGATGTTCAAATCTCATTTGAACAAATGATTAAAGAGCGTGAAGAGTTAAACAAGGTTATTAAAAATTTAAATAGAAAAATCGAAAAATTCAAAGAAGAAGATGCTTCTATAAAGAATGTAATATTAAATGCTCAGCAAGTTGCGGAAGATTCATTGAATAACGCCAAAGAAAAAACCGAAACTATGATTAATGACGCAACAAAACAATCGGAAAAAATGATTAATGAAGCTAAAAAGGAAGTTTCTATTAACAATGAAATTTCAGAAAGAATAAAAGCCGAATCAATTAGATTAAAAAAACACTTGGCTGAGATTTATCAAAAACATTTGAAAATTATTGATGAAATACCCGGTGAATTAACTGAAACTGCAACAGCACCTGTACCTGCATCTACAGTTAGCAAAAATGTTCCTGTTAAAAAAAGCGTGCGTACTTCTTCTGTTGATATTAATAAACGTTTTTCTAATGTTGACTCCGATTTTTTAAATAGCAGTAGTACTCAAAATATCAAGCATAAAGAAAAAACGCCTCAAAGCGGAGTTGTTACTATTAACGATATTTTTTCTTCAGAAGATATAGTTCATCACAATAAAAAGTTTAATGATTTACAATTTGGTAAAAAATTTAATTTAGAGGATTTAAGTTCCGACGAAGAACAAAAATCCCCAACAAACACCGGAGCATATGCAGGATTATTCAAAAACAAATAAATCGTAATTTTATTTGATAAAACCTGTTTGATTAATTCAAGCGGGTTTTTATTTATTGAAATAAATGGCATTAAAATTTATAATGTAAATAAGGACCCTGATAAACAAAAACTCCGAAAGGATAAATTATTATGTCAAAAGATTACAATGATACCCTAAATCTTCCTAAAACCGAATTTCCGATGCGCGGAAATCTTCCTGCCAAAGAACCTGAAACTTTGGAATATTGGGAAAAAATAAACCTTTATGATAAGGTTATGAAAAACAATAAAAACAAACCTTCTTATATACTTCATGACGGACCGCCATATGCAAATGGAGATATTCATATGGGGCACGCTCTAAATAAGGTTTTAAAAGATATTATAATCAAACATAAAAATATGACGGGATTTTGTGCTCCTTATGTGCCCGGTTGGGATACTCACGGACTTCCGACGGAAATCAAAGCAAGGGCTAAATATGGTGCTGAAAAATCAAAACAAATGACCGATATGGAGTTAAGAGCTCTTTGCAAAGAATTTGCTTTGGGGTATGTCGAAAAACAAAAGAAAAGTTTTAAACGTCTTGGCGTTTTGGGTAATTGGAAAAATCCATACATAACTCTTTTTCCGAAGTACGAAGCTAGGCAGATACGAACATTTGCAAAAATGGCTGAAAAAGAAGGCACTATTTACAGAGGATTGCGTCCGGTTTATTGGTGTCCTTCTTGTGAAACCGCTTTAGCTGAAGCGGAGATAGAATATCATAACGATAAGTGTCACTCCGTTTATGTGAAATTTTTGATTAGTAACGATAACGGAAAACTTTCGGAATTCGGAATAGATTTAGAAAAGGCTTATTTTATAATTTGGACAACTACTGCATGGACTTTGCCGGGTAATGTTGCAATTTGCGTGGGAAAAGATTTTAATTATTCTATAGTAAAAAATGAAGATGAATACTATATTGTTGCAGAAGAACTCAAAGAAAAGGTAATGCAAAGTGCCGGTATTGAAAATTATGAGGTTGTTGGAAATTTATTAGGTTCAGACCTTGAATTTATGGAAGCAAATCATCCGTTTTTAAATAGAAAGTCTTTGGTAATAGTCGGTGACCATGTAACCGTAGATAGCGGTTCCGGTTGCGTCCATACAGCTCCCGGGCATGGTATGGAAGACTTTGAGGTTTGTAAAAATTATAAAAACTTGCCAATTGTCGTTCCTGTTGACGGTAAAGGTTTTCTAACCAAAGAAGCGGGAATGTTTGAAGGGCTACATATTGATAAAGCCGGAAAACAAATTTGTGAACACCTTAAAGAAAAAGGATTGTTATTTGCAGTAAAAACAATTGACCATCAATATCCTCATTGTTGGCGTTGTAAATCTCAAATTATATTTAGAGCTACGGAACAATGGTTCTGTTCAGTCGAAAAATTCAAAAAAGAAGCGTTGAAAGCCATTGATTCGGTAAAATGGAATCCGTCCTGGGGAAAAGAACGCATGATTTTTATGATAAGTGAGCGTAAAGAT
This sequence comes from uncultured Clostridia bacterium, assembly GCA_937912175.1. Classification (GTDB taxonomy): domain Bacteria; phylum Bacillota; class Clostridia; order Oscillospirales; family Acutalibacteraceae; genus UMGS1491. Next base: position 5,406 of record CALDOU010000040.1, on the reverse strand, counting down.
TGGTGTATTTCACGGCAAAGAAAATGGGGAGTACCTATTCCTATCTTATTCTGTAATAAGTGCGGAAAAGAAATAATTGATAAGAATATAATGATGCACATTGCGGATATATTTGAAAATGAAGGGTCTGATTCATGGTATAGTCACGACGCCGAATATTTTATTGATTCCGGTTTTAAATGTCCTTGTTGTGAAAGCCATGATTTTAGAAAAGAAACTGATATTATGGATGTTTGGTTTGATTCAGGAACGTCTCATTCCGCTGTATGCAGTGAACGGCCCGAGCTTTCTCTTCCTGCTGATTTATATTTGGAAGGTGCCGACCAATACAGGGGTTGGTTTCAATCCTCGCTTTTAACTTCCGTGGCTTCTAATGGTATTGCACCATATAAAAACATAGTAACTCATGGATGGGTGGTTGATGAAGACGGGAAAAAACAATCCAAATCCCAAAATAACGGTGTTGCTCCCGAACAAATTATAAAGCAGTACGGTGCAGATGTTTTAAGATTATGGGTTTCATCGGCCGACTATCATTCAGACGTAAAAATGTCGACCGAAATTTTAAAACAATTAAGCGAAGCATATAGAAAAATCAGGAATACAGCAAGATTTATTATAGGTAACTTGTATGATTTTGATCCTAATAAAGATATGTCCGATATAAGTAAACTTTCGGGAATTGACAAATGGGCATTGGCTAAATTGAATGAACTGACCGAAAAGGTTACCAAAAGTTATGAAGCATTTGAATTTTATAATGTATATCACGCCATTCAAAAATTTTGCATAGTTGATATGTCAAATTTTTATTTGGATGTTTTAAAAGACAGATTATATGTGGAAAAATCAGATGGAGAAAGTAGACGCACAGCTCAAACCACCATATATTTAATCTTAAATGCTTTGGTTAAGATGATAGCACCTATTTTATCTTATACCGCAGAAGAAATTTGGAAGTTTATGCCTCATTGTGCGGAAGATAATATTGAAAGTATTTTCTTGAATGAAATGTCGCCAAAAACGGAACTTGATATTTCCGGTGAATTTATAAATCGTTGGGATAGAGTTCATAAAATAAGAGATGAAATTAAAAAGATTCTTGAAATTCAACGTAAAAATAAAGTTATAGGTTCTTCGTTGGAAGCACAGGTGATTGTTTATTGCAAAGATGAATTGTATGATTTTATTAGCAAAAATAAAGACGATATTCAGCTGGCATTAATGGTTTCGGGAATAGAAGTAATGTCCGATGGAGTAGGCGAATTTAAAGTGGAAAATATCGAGGATTTATCCATTGGTATTTCGCATTCTTCCTACGGTAAATGTGAAAGATGTTGGAATTACAGTGATACCGTGGGTAAGGATACCGAGAATCCTTCTATATGCGAAAGATGTATTAACGTTTTAAAATAATAACAATATTAAAAAATCAAAGAGAATTAACTGCCTCTTTGATTTTTATGAATTTATTTTGATGAATGGAATGAGTTTGGATGATATTATTTTTTACTTTTAGTATTTTAATACCTTTAATAGATTATATTTTTAAAATTTGGGTTCAAAATAATATTCAAGAGAATTCGATTTTGCCCACGTTTTTCCCGTTTTTAAATATAACCTATACTAAAAATTTCGGTGCAGCATTAAGTTTTTTTTCGGGAAGCAAGTATTTTCTTATAGCCGCTTCTTGTATTTTGATTTTAGGATTACTTTACAAAGTATTTATTAAAAAAACTAAAAATAAATATTTTCTTTTAGCCTCGTCTTTTGTTATTGGTGGAGGTATAGGAAATTTAATTGACCGAATCCATTTGGGGTATGTTGTTGATTACTTAAAACTATCCTTTTTTCCTCCTGTGTGTAATATATCTGATTATTTCATTACGTTTGGAGTAATTATATTTTTAATCATACTATTTAAGAATAAATAAATTAACTTATATTTCTTTTTTCATACTTTCAATTTCTTGTTTCGTGCTTTCCGAATTCAGATAACTCCATGAATACAATATAACTCCGTTATATTGTAATTTTTTTGAAATCTTTATTTCATCGGCAATAATATTTTTTCTATGTTTCCAAGTTCCCTTGTCTGCATCACTGTTTATTTTATATAATGCTAAACCGCAATAAAGATTTACGTTATTATTTTTAATTAATTTTTTCCATTCGGCAGCAGTTTTTTCGAAAGGCATGACTTGAAAATCCGGGCTCCAATATATTTGCGGACATAAATAATCCACATAACCTTTTTCGGACGCCCAAGTTTTTACATCTGCGCCCAAATCATAACATCTTTTAATATTTCCTGACGGAGAAATGCCAAATTGTACATTGGGGTTTGTTTGTTTTACGGTTTTATAAACTTCTTTAATTAAATAATTTACATTTTTAATTTTCCACTCGGAATAGTTTATAGCGTTACTTTTATTATTTTGACAGTATTCTTCATAAATATAGTCCTTAGACGTCATGCTGTCTTTAGCAGGATAAAAGTAATCATCAAAATGGATACCGTCAATGTTATATTTTTGTACGATTTCTTTTACTCCTTCGATAATATAATTTTGAACTCTCGGAGAGGCAGGGTTATAGCATAAACCTGCATTGTGAAAAATAAAATATTTTTTGGAGTTAAGCTTGAAATATGGATTACCTGAACTTAAATAAGAGGGGGTTGAGGGGTGTTTTACTCGAAACGGATTTATCCATGCGTGAAATTCAAGTCCGTTTTTATGAGATTCCTCTACCATATATAAAAGCGGGTCAAATCCCGGATTTTTTCCTTGAGTTCCCGTTAATAAATGAGACCACGGATAAACTTTAGAAGGGTATAAAGCGTCACTAAAGGGTCTTACTTGAACAAATAAAGCGTTGACTTTATTTGCTTTTGATTTATTTATTATGTTTTGAAACTTGGATTTAAATTTTTGTTCGGTATTGTTTGAAGAATTTATATTTAAATCCATATAAGGAACCCATACACCAACCATTTTTTTATGATTGGATTTTGATATTTGACCGGATTTAGATAAAGCGGAAATTGCTGTGTTTTTGTTGTTGTTAATGATGCAACATCCTATAATTGTGCTTGAAAAAAGCAGTACTTGAGCAAAAAAGCACATCGCTTTTTTTGATATTGATTTTTTCATGTAAACATTCCTTACTAATTTATTTTTTTAATAAATTGATTGTTTTTTCGGCATCTACTGAATTAAATATGCAAGTACCGGACACACATATGTCAACAGGGTGTTTTTTTACTGTATTTATTGTTTCAAGGTTTATACCGCCGTCAACTTCAATTAATAAGTTGGGATTCGTAGAGTTTTTCTTTATGAAATCTGTTTTTTCCATTTGTTCGGTCATAAATTTTTGCCCGCCGAAACCCGGTTCTACAGTCATAATAAGTACCAAATCAATATAATTTAAATACGGGAGTATTATTTTGGGAGAAGTCCCCGGTTTTAATGAAAGACCTACTTTTTTATTAAATTTTTTTATTTTATTTATGGTTTTCGTAACGTCAGAATCGGATTCCACATGAAAAGTGATTATATCCGCTCCGGCATTTACGAATTTTTCTATATATTCTAAAGGTTTTTGAATCATTAAATGAACGTCAAAGGGTAGACTACTTTTTCCTCTTAAAGATTTTATAATATCCGGTCCGAAGGAAATGTTGGGAACAAAAATTCCATCCATCACATCCATATGTATAAAATCTGCATTTTTTATTTTTTCTATTTCCTTGCCCATCCGAGCAAAATCGCATGCAAGCATAGAAGGCGATATTTTCATATATATCAAAATAACCTTTAATACAGGTTATTTAAAGTTCACAGCCTTTCTTTTAACTTTTTGAAAATGTTATATATTAATTGTACCATATAAAGCGAAAATCATAAACAAATATTTTTAACCTATATATAACCGCTGTCATAATATGATAAAGGGAGTTGATAAAAATGAAGACAAAAGATAATAATAGCTGTGTATGTAACGGATGTGCAACAACCGGGACTATATTAGGAATAATCGCAGGAATAATTACAGGTATATTATTTGCACTCGGAAATATTCCGCTTGTATTTATAAGTATATGGATTGCTTTGGCTACAGCGGCATTTGTGTTAATTTACGTTTTAAGTGCGTTGTTTTTTAGTTCTTGCAGTGAATCTTGCAACAAAACTTTTGTGTGTTTAAGAAAAAATATCAGATGTCTATTAGTGGGAACATTAGGAACAATAATTACTGCGCTTGCGGCTTTATCCATAGTACTTGTCACAACATCGATATTCGCAATTGTATTGGTGGCGTTTAGTACATTTTTCTTTACATTTTTAATTGTAGCTTTAATATCACTTATAAAATGTATGGTAATTTATAATATGTAATAATAAGTATATTTTATGTAAAAACTATAGCTGAACTAATTTTAATTAGTTCAGCTAATTTAATATGTTTTCTATTAATTAAGTTTATATTTTAGCGCGTTTTGCAGGCGGCTCGGTGGGATTGTCTTTCTGTTCAATATCTTCATCTTCACCTTCAGCTTCCTCTCTAGACCTTTTTTTGGGGGAGTTTTTAAAGCACAAATCTATAATTTTATCCTTGACAGCTTTTAGCGTAACCGCGTCCGTAATCCATGGCCATGCTTTTTTAAATGCATCAACTATGAATTTTGCCAAAGCCGCCATGCCAGCATCGCCTAAATATCCTAGTGCAAAGTTGAACGTTACAGCAAGAGCAAAAACCACGACTCCCCCTACGGCTATCCACTTTAGTACAAGTTTACCTTTTTCCCATGATAATTTTAAGGTTAATTTTTTTTCTGTAGGGATTGTTGTTTCTTTTGCTTTTTCCAATTCTTTTTCTACTTTTGATTTGGTTTCTTCGTTTCCAAAATTGTCAGCTTGTTGTTTTGTTACTAAATAAACTGTGCCCGGTTTTCGGTGAACATCATCACTGGTACAAAATTCACGTATTCCTGCGTCGTCTGTTAAGTTAAATGTTTTAGGTTTTTTGGTGGAATCCGTTGGTATAAATATAATAGATAAACCAGAACCTCTAATTTTTTTTATAAAATTATCGGTATAAATGATGTCTTTCCCTTTTATAGTCTTTTTTCCGGCAACTGCTCTGCATAACCTTCTGCATTTTTTGTCTGGTGTAGTTGCTTCATCACTTAACTTCTTTTTAACCATTTCAAATCCAGAAGTAAGACATGAGCCTACGTCATCTATACTTTTACATTCTAGTGCTTTATCAACTAAAGCGTTCCCTTCATCCTTAGCATAAAATACTACGATATCTTCGCCAATTTCACTATAAAATAATTTGTTTTCTAATGCTTTCTTAGCATCATCGCTCACTTTGTAGATCAGGTTACTCATAGTTACC
>CALDOU010000039.1 GCA_937912175.1 uncultured Clostridia bacterium | reverse complement strand
AAGAATAAGTATCACGTCTGTCGACAGCATCATAAGTTAATTTATATGCATCAGGCGCACAAAATTTTGAATTCATAAAAATTTTAGAAAAAGGTGTATTATCACATGGTGTCATACCGCCAAAATCTGCAATTTTAACTTGTATATCAAAATTTTTAGATTTGTCCTTACCATCAGCGGATGATGTATTTGTAAGTTTCTTAGCTTGTTTTTCATAAACAAGCAAATTATCAGGTTTAACATCATTATGTGACCAACCGGCATCATGAATAATTTTCAATCCTTTCAAAGCTTGTTTGGCGTTTTTTAAAATTTTTTCAATATCAATTTGTTGTGTTGAGGCATAGTGTGCTAAATCCCCTTTGTCCGCAAGATCCGATTCAAAAATTGCACGGTTCTTTTGGGTCTTATCTTCATCTTTGGAGTCAGTAATAACTAAATATTTTGAAGATTTGGATTTGGGATCAGCTGCCGAAGACCTACTAATAATTTCTTCTACTGTTTTTACATCCCTTTTTTCTTCTTTGACAGCGTGAACTCCTAATTTATCGCAAGTAACCTTTAACGCTTTATTCCCGCACTTCCATGTTACTCCGTTTGCTCCCACTCCCAAAATTTTTTCGGGTAAATATCCATTTTTCCATAAATAAACACCTGTATTTTTTTGATGAGATTTAAGTTTTTTATTGTTCGGATCCTGACATTGTTTTGGGGCATACTTAACTAAAATATCGGTAGGAATGTCTTTAAGAAATTTTTTTATTTCATTACTGCCAGTTGTTCTAACAGCCCTTTTTATATTCAACATTTGAGATACAATACAAACTTTTCGGGAATTTTTATCGTTATGTGCTTCGTCATGTGCTGCAATATAACTTTCACAATCCGATATATCCCATCTGTCTACTTCTTTCCTTATTGACGATTCTCTTATAAATCCTTTTAAACTTTTAATAGCCATATAGACCTTACCCCCTGTCTTTGATTTTATTTATATCTATATATTATATCTTTTATTAATATAAAATCAATTATAGTGTATAATTTTATAAAAATAGCACAAAATAAATAAGAAATTGGAAAATTGGCACTTTATAATTGACAGTGCCAAAAAATAGTATTATACTACATTATTAACAAATACTTTCAACTAAAATATTTGTTAATTAAATTTTTTAGGAGGATGATATTTATGTATATGGTACCTTACACTTCACATTTTTTAGAGGATTTTGATGATTTATTCAACACAATTGATTTTCGTACACAATCTAAAAACCTCATGGCATCTGACGTTATTGAAAAAGAAAACACTCTTGAGTTAACAATGGATCTTCCGGGAGTAAAAAAGGAAGATATCAATATTGAATTAAATGAAGGATACCTTACCGTTACCGCTTCTATGAACAAAAAATCAGAAGAAACAAACAAAGAAGGAAACTACATCCGTAAAGAAAGACACAGCGGCAAATATACAAGAAGTTTTTATGTTGGTGAAAATATAACGGAAGAAGATGTTAAAGCCAAATTTGAAAACGGAATTTTAACCGTTGAGTTCCCGAAAGACCAGAAAAAAATTGAAAACAAGAAAAAATTCATCTCTATTGAGGGATAATTTTAAAACATTCTAAAATTAAGACGGCCGAAAGGTCGTCTTTTTGTAATATAATTTCACTTTTAATTCATACAATTGAATAAAAGGGGGATTTTTTAATTCATGGCTTTTATAAATCGTATTCCACCAAAAAATATTATCCAACAATTTCAAAACACCGAAATTGAATCAGGAAGAATTCAAGAAACAGATGAATGGGAAGTAATAATAAAATATAACGGAGATATTTTAAAAATAGCTCAAGAATTAAATGTTACAGTTGAGATTTTAAGTTCAAATTACGCCATAGTAACGCTCACGCTCGACAAACTACCGTTACTTTACGATTATACAGAAATAGAACATATAGAACCCCCAAAAACACTAACCCTAAACTTAAAAGAAGAACTAAATCAATCTTGTATTACAAGAGTACAATCCCAAAATGAATTTAATCTGTCCGGCGAAGGAACTTTAATTGCTATTTTAGATTCGGGAATTGATTATACCCACCCCGATTTTATAAATGAAGACGGCACAAGCCGAATTTTATACCTTTGGGATCAAACTATTCCCGGAAATCCCCCGGAAGGCTTTAATGAAGGTACAGAATATTCAAATGAACAAATAAATGCCGCTTTGAACTCTGAAAACCCTTATGAATTAATACCGGAAACAGATACTTTGGGGCACGGAACAGCCGTAGCAGGCATTGCCGCAGGAAATGGAAGAGCCTCCGGCGGGCAAAACAAGGGGGTTGCACCTAACGCTTCGCTATTAATAGTAAAATTGGGCAAAAGGGGATTTTCGTCTTTTGCTTTAACCACCGAACTCATGAGAGCTATTAAATATGTAACGGATATAGCGCAATATCTAAAAATGCCATTGACGATAAATATAAGTTACGGTACCAACGACGGTCCGCACAACGGACAATCACTTTTTGAAACATATATCAACGATATAGCGGAAATATGGAAAAATTCCATAATTGTCGCAACAGGAAATGAAGGAAACGCCTGCCACCACTATCAAGGAAATATTTCATCGGGAGAAACCCAAGAAGTTAGATTTTTTTATACGGAAAAATATCCATCTTTTTATATTACACTTTGGAAAAATTTCGTAGATGACTTAACAGTGGAATTAATCCTCCCGGGAGGACAATCCACAGGGGAAATATTATTTTATGATTTAACGCGAACTTATCGCATAGGAGATATTTCCATATTAATAAATTACGGTCAACCTCAATTTTACAATGCTTTTCAAGAAATATTTTTTCAAATCAATAATCTTTCCAATTCCCCTCTAAACGGAATTTTTACAATAATAATAAGAGCAAATCAGGTAATAAGCGGCGAATATAATATATACTTACCGACAATAGAAGAAGTAACCGAAGAAACTTCATTTACAAACCCCAATAAAAATGTAACTTTAACAATTCCATCCACAGCGCGAAATGTTATATCCGTAGGAGGATATGATTCTTTGCGCAATATTGTGGCGGGCTTTTCAGGACGCGGAAACACTTTAAATATAGTATTTTCAAAGCCCGATTTGGTTGCTCCGTCCGTTAATGTTTTAACCACTTCCGTAAATGGTGGTTACAGCTCTTTTTCCGGAACAAGTATGGCAGCACCGTTCGTAACCGGGTCGGTAGCACTACTAATGCAGTGGGGAATTGTTCAGGGCAATGACCCTTTTCTTTACGGCGAACGAATAAAAGCGTTCTTAAAAAGCGGTGCACGCCGAAATTCAAATGTATCATATCCCAATAATCAATGGGGATACGGATCGCTTTGTTTGTTAAATACTTTAACACAATTAAAAAGATTTACATAATAATTATTTATATTAAGGAGAAATTTAAATGGCTGATTTTTCGGATAATTCTCAAATGTCACTATATGAATTTATAAATCTTCCCGACACAGTTTCTTTTTATTATTGGTATACTCCTATTTTTCAAAAATTTTTGTCTGAAAGGCCGTATATTCGACTCGGTCAAATTTTTCCCAACGAATTAGCTATTTTATATACCTCTCAAGATAAAATGGAAGAAATTTTTAAAGATTTAGGATCGGATTTTTTAAATATATATCCTGAAATTTACGGTTTAACAGGAAGAGAATCACTGGAAGCCGCAGGAATTTTAAAAATACAGCAACAGCCATATTTAAATTTAACCGGCAGAGGAACGGTTATTGGAATTATAGATACAGGTATTGACTACACTCAACCAATTTTTCGATATGAGGACGGAACCTCTAAAATAAAATATATTTGGGACCAAACTATATCCACAAAAAAAAATGATGATGATGCAAACTTCGGAACCGTTTACACACAAGAACAAATAAATCAGGCCTTAAGCAGCGATAATCCGTACAGCATTGTTCCGCACAAGGATACCGTAGGTCACGGAACGTTTCTTGCTTCAATTGCCGCAGGCCGCGAAGTTGAAGACTTTGTGGGAGCCGCTCCGGACGCAGAATTAATAGTTGTAAAACTAAAAAAAGCAAGCCCCTATTACCTGGAAAAATTTTTAGTTCCGCCCGAACAAGAAAACGCTTTTGATTCCATAGATATAATGCTGGGAATTACATTTATAATAAACAAATGTCAACCATTTCAAATTCCCTCGGTAATATGTTTAGGCCTTGGAACTAATTTCGGAGGTCACAACGGACAAAACAGACTGGAAAACTATATAAATTTTTTATCAAACGCAATCGGAATTGCCGTATGCGTAGGTGCAGGAAATGAAAGTAATGCAAGACATCATACGGAAGGAATTGTTAAACAAACCGGAGATGTGGTACCAATCGAAATACGAGTTGGAGAAACTGCCAAAAATTTCAGCGTTTATATATGGTATCCGGGGTGGGATAAAATTTCTTTTTCATTAAAATCTCCCACCGGAGAGGTAATAAACCGCATTCCATTTCAAGTAGGAACTTCTTATCAAAAAAAATTGGTTTTTGAGGGCTCAACGGTTACAATTCTTTACCACCAAAATGAAAGTCGTTTTGCTGTAATTCAAGTAACTCAAGCCGTACCCGGAACATGGGAAATAAATTTACACGGAGACGTGGTAATAAGCGGATTATTTCACGCATGGCTACCCATGACGGGTTTTATAAGCCCGGATGTGGAATTTACCTCCCCCACTCCAAACTATACAGTTGTAATTCCGTCAACTTCTCAAGGGTCGCTCAGTGCCGGAGCATATAATGATAAGGATAACAGTTTATATATAAACAGCTCTTGGGGACCTACCGTAAATTCCAAAATTTCTCCGGATTTTGTGGCTCCGGGGGTAAATGTTTCGGGAATATATCCTTTCGGAGGCGGAACTATGACCGGTACAAGTGTTGCTTCCGCCATCACCGCAGGAGCCTCCGCACTTATGTTTGAATGGGCTCTTGTAGAGCAAAATGCCCCTGTAATGACGGGGAACAGACTCAGAACAGTTCTTATAAGAGGGAGTATTCGTGAAAGTAGCAGAAAATATCCCAACCCCCAATGGGGATACGGAAAATTAAATTTAGCCCAAACATTTAACCTATTCAGAGAAGAATTAATTTAAAATCTATAAATCATTTTTTAAAGAAATAAATGTTGCGTTTGTTCCTCTTTTTCCATGTGAAAACCGATGTGAAAACAATAAATCATGATTACACATTGTACAAACATCCGACTTATAAATATTATTCTCTTTAATTCCCGAAAGCATAAGGATTTGCTTGTTGACTTCCAAAAGATCTATATAAATTTTTTCATCATCTGTTTCAGAATTCTTATAATAATTTTTTATCCCAAATTTTTCAAATTCGCCAAGAGAAGACTTTGAAAATTCAAAACAACAATTCATTATTCCGGGGCCAACCGTACATATTATATTTTGAACTGAAGAATTATAGTGTTTTACAAAAGAATCAACCAAATTTTTGCCCACACCCGCAACGGTACCCCTCCAGCCTGCATGAGCCAAGCCTACAACTTTTAAAACCGGATCTATCATGATAATAACCGGGCAATCTGCGTGAAGGATGGATAAAGGTACTTCGGGTACATCGGTTATCAGGGCATCACAATTTTCAAAAAGTCTTTCTTCAAAATTTTTATTTTCAACATCTTGCCGAGTTATTTTTTTCACATTGGCTTTATGCTTTGATATAGTTCGAACCAAGTTATTAATATTAAATTCCAAAGCCTCACAAAATATTTTGTAATTTTTCTTTACCGATTCTTCGTTGTCCCCTTTGCTAAAACTCAAATTCATAGACTCGAATTCATTTTTACTGACTCCGCCTAAACGGGTAGAACAAGCGTGGGTTATAAATTCATATTTTTCCAATTCTTTAAATGTAAGATATCCGACTTCGCCTTCAAAATTTAAGTTCATTGTATTGCTTTTTAACATCAAATACAGCACCTACCAAAAAATATTTTTTGTTGACATTATTTTATTTTAATGTATGATTTTATTGTGTAACTTTATCTAAAACCGTGTTGTAAAGGAAGTTTAAAATGAAATTTTTTGAAATAATTTTAATTATATTAATAACACTTTTTGTTTTAATAATACTTTCCGGGTTGGGAATCGGTGAATACTTTTATAATCTTATCTTAAACCGAAGAAGTAATAAATCTTCTTTTCTCAACGCTTCGCACAATCAATCCAAATTAGATTACTCCAAATTGCCAAAAGACAACTATAAAAAAGCATTGGAATGGTTTGAAGAGACCGCTAAGGAAAAAACGCTATATTCTTTTGATAATCTAAAATTAAATTATTATGTTATAAAAAACAGAGTACCAACCAACAAATGGATAATTTTATGTCATGGTTATAACGGAAACGCAAAACGTCATGCTCAAAATGCTATAAATTTCTATAATATGGGTTTTAATTTATTAATACCCGACGCCAGAGGCCACGGAAAAAGTGAAGGAGACTATATTGGAATGGGCTGGAAAGACCGACTTGATATTGTTTCCTATATCAAAGATATAGTTAAAAAATATGAACAGCCCGAAATAATTCTATACGGATGCTCAATGGGAGCCTCTACAATAATGATGGCAGCGGGAGAAAATCTGCCCACAAATGTAAAAGCTATTATAGCGGACTGCGGATACTCTTCTTTATGGAAAGAACTAAGCTATCAATTAAAAAAAATCATGGGATTACCGCCAATACCTATAATTAATTTTATGTCACTAATAACAAAGTTTCGTGCAGGTTATTGGCTGGGAAACGCAAATGCATTAACACAGCTGAAAAAATCCAAAACCCCTATACTTTTCATACATGGTGACAGCGACACTTTCGTACCGACATCAATGGTCTATGAAAACTATAACGCCGCAACGTGCCCCAAACAAAAATTAATTGTTAAAGGAGCGGGCCACGTGGAATCAGATACCGTTAATCCCGATTTATACTGGCATACAATTTATAATTTTATATCAAAGTATATTAACTTAAATTAATTATTTTTTGAAAATGGTTTTATTTAAAAAAACAATTAAACCCATTTAGTAATTAAGCAGAGTATTTCACTCTGCTTTAATTTTTAAACACTGAATAAGATATCCTCATAAGTTGGGAAAGGCCAATATTTCTTAGGCATATCAACTTCTAATTCATCAACTGTCTTGCGTACTTCTTCCATGGATTTTAAAACCACGTTTCTATATTCATGTGCACACCTTTTAACATCTGAAATATCATTGGCTTTTTGTTCATACTCTTTCAGTTTTTCCACACTTTCACAAAGCTTGGTGGATAAAGCAGAAAGTTTCTTTAAAGCATTATACTCATAATCACAAGAAATATCCGCTCCGACACTGTTTTTTACCAAAACTGTTTTAGCTAACTTATGCGTATATTTACTTACTGCCGGAAGTATCTCACTTTTAACCATACTCTCCATGGTTTGGGCTTCAATATGAACCAACTTACAATAGTTTTCCATATGAATTTCATATCTTGAAACCATTTCTATGCGAGATAAAACCTTGTGAGTTTCAAAAATTTTAATATTTTTTTCGTCCAAAGAGTGTTCCAACGCCTCAACGGTTGAAGCATAGTTCGGTAACCCACGTTTTTTTGCTTCTTCCACCCATTGTCCCGAATAACTGTTTCCGTTAAATATAACTTTTTTATGTTTTTTTATAGTATCCACCAAAAGCGTATTCAAACGTTCCGAAGGATTGTTTGATTGTTCAAGCACATCCGCGAATTCTTTTAAAGATTGTGCCATAATCGTATTTAACACCATGTTCGGCGCAGCGATGGACTGATTGGAACCGGCCATTCTGAATTCAAATTTATTACCCGTAAAAGCAAACGGAGACGTACGATTTCGGTCAGCGGTATCCTTAGGAAAACGAGGAAAAACATTAAGTCCGATTTCGAATGTTCCTCTTTCTTCTTGAGTATAAATTTCTCCCTTTTCTATGGATTCCAATATGGCCATCATTTCAGGTCCAAGATATATTGAAACAATTGCGGGGGGAGCTTCTTGACCACCCAATCTTTGATCATTACCCAATGAACTCACGGAAATTCTGAGCAAATCGGCATATTCATCCACAGCCTTAATCATTGCACATAAAAATACCAAAAATTGAATATTATCACGAGGAGATTTTCCGGGATCTAAAAGATTTATTCCCCTGTCAGAAGCTAATGACCAGTTATTATGTTTGCCGCTTCCGTTTATAAATTTAAAAGGTTTTTCATGTAATAAGCAAACTAAATTATGCTTTTCCGCCACCGTTTTTAAAGTTTCCATAATTATATGATTTTGGTCGGAAGCTAAATTAGAACAAGTATAAATTTGTGCTACTTCATGTTGTGCCGGAGCAACCTCATTATGTTTTGTTTTTGAAGGAACTCCCAATTTCCATAATTCGTTGTCCAAATCAATCATAAATTCCGCAACCCGAGGTCTTAAAGAACTGAAATAATGATCTGAAAGGTCTTGGGCTTTAACAGGCTTGGCACCAAACAATGTACGACCGCAAAAAATAATATCTTTACGCTTTTCATAAATATCTTTATCAATAAGGAAATACTCTTGCTCCGCACCCATGTAAGGAGTTACTTTTTTAACTTTATCATTCCCCAAAATACGCAATATTCTGAGTGCTTGTTTATTAAGAGCATACATTGATTTTAAAAGAGGTGTTTTTTCATCCAGCACCTCACCGCTATAAGAACAAAAAAATGTAGGAATATAAAGTGAATTATTCTTTACAAATGCATAAGAAGTCGGGTCCCAAGAAGTATATCCACGAGCCTCAAACGTTGCTCTCAAACCTCCGGAAGGAAGGCTGGAAGCGTCGGATTCGCCTTTAATAAGTTCTTTGCAAGAAAAATTCATCTTAACATTACCGTCAGAATCAAAATCCAAAAAACTGTCATGTTTTTCTGCGGTAATTTCAGTCATTGGTTGAAACCAATGTGTAAAATGCGTTGCCCCCTTTTCCAAAGCCCAAGTTTTCATTGCTTGAGCAACCACTTCACCGATTTTGGCATCAATAAATATATTTTCATTGATGGATTTTTTCAAATCATCATATACCTCGGGAGGTAACCGTTTTTTCATTTCGGAATCATTAAAAACCATACTTGCGTATATTTCAGGAACATTCGTCATAAATAACTCAATATCTCCAATACTAAAATAAATATAAAATTATATTTAAGATTATATAACATATTCCTGTTTTGTTCAATTAAAAATCAAGTATCAGGTAAAATAAAAAGCCTCAAAATTTGAGGCTCTAAAAATTATATTATCTATTCAAAAAATATATGCTTAAATTAAGGTATGCCGCAAAAGTAAGCCATAACACATATGGAATTTGTAAACACGCCGCAATGGGTTTTATTCTATAAAAAATCGAAATCATCCATAATACCATTAACCACAAAACCATTAAAATTATAAAAGAAACCAAAAACATAGTTCCTTCAAAAAATACAAACGGCCATATAAAATTCAGTAAAAGTTGTGTCCCGTAAACAACTAAAGCTTTTGATTTTAGTTTTGACCGTGATTCATAAATCATATAAGCTGAAATTCCCATTAAAATATATAAGATTGCCCAAACAATCGGGAAAAGAGTGCCCGGAGGTGCCAAAGCCGGTTGATTTATATTATTATAAATATCCATGGAATCACGAGTAAAAAAAGATACTATTCCGCCTCCGCCCAAAGATATCAGTAAACTTATTGCCAAGGATTTTAAATTTATCATTTTTTATCTCCTTTTATATTTGTGTTGATTGTTATAATATAGGTATATTATGCTGTAATTACTATTATGCTCAGTCCGATCATAAATATTCGCAAACAAAAAGAGGTTAAAAATAATGAAAAAATATTTAAAAATCCTATAAATATCAGCTTTTAATACTATTTATTCAAAAAAAGCCATACATATTCAACAATTTTAAAGGATAATATCGTCTGAATTTTAGTTCTAGTGTTTTAATTTTATGAATTTGACACAGAATAAATATTATTGCTATAATTTTGTTATTAATTATTATAAAACAGGAGAAAAATCATGTTACATACAATAAAAATATTTTTAGCATTTGTTACTGCCATTACTACTTTAGCATTTACAAATTGTTATGCTACCCCAAGCACTCACCCGCCACGGCAAAGCAATTTAGCACCACAAAAACCCACAACTACGGATAATACAAATCCGTTCGACGGAGAAAGTTCATCCGACGGAGAAAGTTCATCTGACGAAGAAAGTTCATCTGACGAAGAAAGTTCATCTGACGGAGAAAGTTCATCTGACGGAGAAAGTTCATCTGACGAAGAAAGTTCATCCGATAAAGTTATTCAGGTGCATCCACTTCGTCCTAGCCAATTTATGAATTTTGAACCTTTTGTTCCGAAAAACAAGATTCCGATCATATATTTAGACGAATCCCCAACTTTAACTCCCGAAAAACACACTCCGGTTATACCTTTAGGCGATTCTCCGCCTTTAATGGACCAAAGAAAATCATCCTTACCAATAACAATTAAAAGAAATGTCTCAGCGAACGACCAAAAAACAGTAAGTTCTTCTACATCAAGCGACGATGAAGAAACAACGAAATATTCAAAGTTTCCTGCTTTTTCACTTCCTCTTGAAGAAATAGGTATAGAATTACCCGGGTCCACCGACGAGCCTTCAAGTAGAACCCCTCCGGCACCTCTGACATTGGACTTAGGTACTAAAGTTCAAATATTTCATAGATTATTGACATTATATTCCAAACCATATCCTTTAGAATCATCAATTATAAAATGTGCTTGCATATTAACCTCAAAACTGCTAGAAGAGGAACCCCTTGTATTGTGCGTTAATGACGACCCTATGGTAGTAGGAGATTTGCACGGAAATTTCAACGCCGCAAGATGTTGTTGCGAAAAATTCTTAAGTAGCGTACTGCCGACCGGCAGATCTATTATTTTTTTAGGTGATTATGTTGACAGAGGTCCGCAAAGCATAAAAACCCTAATGTTATTGTTAGCCCTCAAAAGATTATTTCCGGACAAAGTATTCTTACTCAGGGGAAATCATGAAGCAAGAGGACAAGAACATTGTGATGATGCCAATACTTTATTCGCAGAATGTAATCGCAATTTTACAGATGGTAAAGAAATATATGACCTTATACAAAATAGCATATTTAACAATCTTTCCATAGCGGCTATAGTCAACAATAAATACCTTTGTGTACATGGAGGAATCCCGTGTGAATTCATCCGAAAAGCGGAGACCCGTGACACAATAAATCGTATAAGAAAACCCATTTTTCTTAACCCCCATACTCGCTTTTCAAATGATGAAAAATTGATTTATGATATTTTATGGCGTGACCCTCTACCAAAAGGAGAAAGTCCATTTACTGAATCACCGCGAGGTCTCGACGTACCTTATTTTTCTCTTGAAGAAACAAAAACGTTTCTTGATAAATTTGGATTAAAACAAATGATCCGAGGTCATGAATGGATACAGAATTCCGGATACAAATTAGATCTTGACGGTACTGTTATAACTATTTTTTCTTCACCTCATTACGGTAGTTTTTCTATACCTTTTAGCGAATCCATCGGCGGCGGGGTGCTTGATATTATAGGCGGGAAAGTGTTTTACAGTTCTTTACCACCTACAGCCAGGGAAAATTACTGAGGAATATCATATTAATATCTTAATACAATAATTTAAAATTATTGAATATAGAAAAATCGTTTACGCACATAAATTTTAAATACTGGCAATGTATTATACAAAACTTTTCTTCTATAATTTTAAAAACTCTAAATCTAACGTTATAGCATATAGATAAAATATCATTTAAAGCAACCATCGTTTTTTCTGAATACTATTTCCAAATTAGTTAATTATATGCTTTTGTAAATTGACATAGTTCACTTTGCAAAAGCATTTTTATACTTACTTTTTAAAAATAAAATTAATTGACTAAACTTTATATATGATTTATAATTAATCTATATAGTGTTAATACTATATAATAAATATAATAACAAGGAGGAATTTATAATGGAACTTAACGAAAAAGAACTGGATAAAGTAGCAGGAGGCAAAATAATTGAAACCAAAGACGGAAAATTTATAAGCGTGGCAGATAAAACTATAGCCTTTGATACTGAAAATGATGCACAACAATTTGAAAAATTCCGCAAAAAACATAAACAACCCGGTAACCCTCACATAAATTTACCGCTCCATCATTTTAAATTTAAACATTTTGTCAAGCCATATAGTGAAGCGCCTACACCCAATAAAACTCCCGAAAAACCGGAATAAATCTTAAAATATAATATCCTCACTGAATTAAACTTCAGTGGGGATATTTTTATATATTTAAATACAACAACTACATAAACAGCACACAAACCAATATAAAATAATCGTATTATTTTTAAATTAAAATATCTTATATTGCCTTAAAATATACAACTTTTCTTAATTTCAGTGGATTATTGTACTTTATA
>CALDOU010000038.1 GCA_937912175.1 uncultured Clostridia bacterium | reverse complement strand
AAATTTGCATACCAATCGGTAAGCCTTTGGAGTCAAAACCACATGGCACCGAAATTCCCGGAATACCGACAATATTCACCGGTACTGTACAAATGTCCGCAAGGTAAATTTCTTGAGGGTTATTGTAACTTTTATTTGCGGGAAAAGCCGTAACAGGAGATGTCGGGGTCAACAAAACATCAAATCTTTCAAAAACCTTGTTAAAAGCGCTGATTATTTCCAAACGTAAATTTTGAGCTTTTTTGTAATAGGCATCATAATAGCCCGAGCTCAAAACATAGTTTCCCAGTAAAATACGACGTTTGACTTCTTCTCCAAAACCTTCACTACGGGTTTTACATATCATTTCATTTATATCTTTGTAATTTGGTGTTCTGTATCCATAACGCACACCGTCAAACCTGGCTAAGTTAGACGCCGCTTCCGCACAAGCCAAAATATAATAAACAGGCAACGAATACTTTACTTCCGGCAAATCAAAATATTCTACTGTTGCACCCAAACTTTCATAAGCTTTCATCGCAAGTTTAATGGCTTTTTCAGTTTCATCGTCAACACCGTCATAATATTCTTTCGGAACCCCTATTTTAAGACCTTTAAGACTATCACCCAAATGCTCCGTAGCACAAGTACGAGCATGAGGGCTTGAAGTTGAATCTTTTGCATCATAT
The DNA here is from genome assembly GCA_937912175.1 of uncultured Clostridia bacterium. Lineage (GTDB taxonomy): Bacteria > Bacillota > Clostridia > Oscillospirales > Acutalibacteraceae > UMGS1491. The sequence continues at coordinate 7,511 of CALDOU010000038.1, read as the reverse complement.
GTGGAAATATTATCAAATACAATAGCAGCGTCTTCAGCGGTCTGAGCGATTGGTCCTATTTGGTCAAAACTCGACGCATACGCTATTAATCCATAACGAGAAACGCTGCCGTACGTTGGCTTAAGCCCAACAATACCACAAAAACTTGCTGGTTGGCGAATTGATCCGCCTGTATCTGAACCAAGTGCATAAGCCGCGATATTTCCACCTACCGCAGCCGCTCCACCGCCGGAACTACCTCCGGTAACATAATTGGAATTATGAGGGTTTTTTGCCCCACCTATACAAGAGGTTTCACACGATGACCCCATTGCAAATTCATCCATATTGGTTTTTCCCAAAAGCACAGCGCCTTTATTTTTTAAAATCTGCCAAACCGTTGCATCATAAATAGGACGATAACCTTTTAAAATTTTAGAACAACAGGTAGTTTCTATTCCGTCTGTTGAAATATTATCTTTAAGTGTCATAGGAACACCCTCAAGCATTCCTATTTTTTCGCCGAAATTTATTTTTTCATCAACTTTTTGTGCCATTTCGGTTGCTTGCTTCTCACATATGGTAACATATGCATTAAGGGTATCTTTTTTTATTTCATCAATATATTTTTGAGTTAATTCTTTACATGAAATTTCTTTACATGAAAGAACTTTATTTATACGCTTAATTATTCCTCTTTTTTCGGCGCACATACCTATTAACTCCTCCTGAAATGTTTTATTTAACTGGATTTTTTTATATAAAAGAATCCGTCTCGACCGCCATCTGCATTTTCAAGAATTTTTTCTTGGGGATATGATGGTTTAATTTCGTCTTCGTGAAATGCATTGAAAATATTATCCGTATCGGAAAAATCGTTACAGTTTACACTAAGCTTATTTATTTCATTGGCAAAATTAATCATGCCTTCCATTTCTTGTTGAGCATTTTCTATTTCGCTTTCTTCAAGATAAAGCTTGGAAAGATTGGCAATATTGAGCACTTCTTCCTTACTAATCATTTTAAATTACCCCTTTTTAACCCCTGATTTTTATATGGACTTCTCTAAGTTGCTGTTCACTTACTTCGTTCGGCGAACCAAGCATTACATCTTGAGCGTTACTGTTCATTGGGAATGCTATAATCTCTCTTATGTTTTCTTCATCCGTAAGAAGCATAATCATGCGATCAACTCCCGGAGCCATACCTGCATGAGGCGGGGCACCGAATTTAAATGCATTATAAAGAGCGCCAAATTTTTCTTTAAGAACGTCTTCCGTATATCCCGCAATCTCAAAAGCTTTAACCATTATTTCCGGGTCGTGGTTTCTGACCGCTCCGGAAGAAAGTTCTATACCATTACATACCAAATCATATTGATATGCCAAAATGTCAAGCGGATTTTTATTAATAAGAGATTCCAGTCCGCCTTGCGGCATAGAAAACGGATTGTGAGTAAATATAATCTTTCCGGTTTCTTCATCCTCTTCATACATCGGGAAATCCACAATAAAACAAAATTCAAATTTGTTCTTATCAATTAAATCCAATCTGTTTGCAAGTTCCGTGCGAATTTGACCGGCAAATTTAGGAGCTGATTTAGCATTGTCGGCAATAAAATAAATCACGCTTCCGGGCTTAAGATTTGTTCTTTCAATTAAATCTTCACGTTTTTCATCGGGAATAAATTTATTTATAGGTCCGTTAAATTCACCGTTTTCTGTAACTTTAATATATCCAAGACCTTTCATTCCGATCTCTAACGCATAATCATTCATCTTATCAAAAAATTTACGCGGCTTATCCGCACTATTAGGAACAGTAATGGAACGAACAGTTTTACCGTCAAAAGCCGCAAATCCCGAACCCGCAAAAATATCACTGACATCAATTATTTTAAGGGGATTGCGAAGGTCGGGCTTGTCACTTCCGTAAGTTAACATTGATTCAGCGTAGGAAATACGTTTAAACGGCTTACTTGAAACTTCTTTATCGGAAAACTTGGAAAATGTTTCATAAATAACATCTTCGGTAACTTTAAAAACCTCTTCTTGTGTTGCAAAAGACATTTCGTAATCAAGTTGATAAAATTCCCCCGGAGAACGGTCTGCTCTGGAATCTTCATCTCTAAAACACGGTGCGATTTGAAAATATTTATCAAAACCGGAAACCATCAAAAGTTGTTTGAAAATTTGAGGCGCTTGAGGAAGTGCATAAAACTTTCCTTGATGTTTCCTGCTGGGAATCAAATAATCTCTTGCACCTTCAGGCGAAGAAGCTGACAGAATAGGGGTTTGTATTTCTGTAAATCCAAGTTCATGCATCTTATTTCTTAAAAAATGAAGGATTTCAGAACGTAACTCAATTTTATTATGAACCTCTTTGTTTCTGAGATCTAAAAATCTATATTTTAATCGTAATTCTTCTTTTGTATCGGTTGAGCTTGTAATTTCAAAAGGTAAAAGTTCACGAGATTTACTTAAAACCTTTAAATCTTCACACTTTATTTCAATCATACCTGTTTTTAATTTTGTATTTATATTTTCTTCTGTTCTTTTTAAAACTTCTCCATAAACAGAAATAACCGCTTCTTTGGAAACGCTCTTTACAAATTCATCTTCATTCAAAACTACTTGAACGTTACCGTAATGATCACGAACATCCAAAAAAGTTATGCCGCCATGGTCACGAATATTTTCAACCCATCCGGCCACTCTCACTTTTTCGCCCACAAATTTTTCTGTGATTTTTCCGCAATATTCACTGCGATATTCATTTTTTAAAATCATAAATTCTCTGCCTTTCCAAAACCTTATTACTTATTATATATAAATCAAAGTTTACCTAAAATGTAATTATATCATTTTTCAAAGGATTCTTTCAACCGTTCTTTTTAAGTGCATTTTTAACATATTATTATAATTTTATTTTATATTAATGTGAAAAGTTACAGTTGTAGTCATAAATTGTTGCAAAGTTGTAATTTTTTGTTATAATATATTTAAGAAACGAAATTTTAATAACATATAAATTCAATATAAAAAATCAGGAGGCAATCCCATTTTTATGAATTTCAAAAAAGATAAAAAAGCCAAAAGTTATCTAACAGTATTGTCAACTGCGGCATTATTTGGATTAACGGTATTTTATTGGAACAACCAAAATTACGGTCTTGCAGTAGAATGTAACGGAAAACCTATTGCTACCGTATCGGACGAATCAGTTTACGAAGAAGCAAACCATATGATACTTGACCAGTTAAGTACAAGTAATAAAAACAAAGTGGAAAACGCCACGCCGGAACTCAAGGTAACCCCTATCGACAAAACAGATTGCTGTGAATCACCCAATGAAATAAAAAATAAAATAATAGAAACATCACAAGAAATTATCAGCGAAGGTTACGGCGTTTATTCAGATAATAAATTAATTACGGTGGGAAAAAACGAACAAGAAATAAATTCTATTTTAAAGAATCTTTTAGATAATGAAAAATCTAAAAACCCTGAAATGAATGTTGAATTTAAAGAAAAAATAGAAATCAAAAAAGGACTTTTTTCACCTGAAGAAATCAAAAGCATTGAAGATATTGAAAAAGTACTTACAGTCGGTTCCGAAAAATTCACAATTTATACTGTGGGCGAAGAAGATACAATCGTTGGAATTGCAGAAAAATTCAATATTTCACCGGAAGAGCTGATGTCTTTAAATAAAATCAGCGAAGATTCCGTAAAAGTCGGCGATAAGCTCACAATTAAAAATACTGAAAAACTTATTAATATAAAAATATTTAATGTAGTTTTCGAAGAAAGAGATATAACACTTCCCGTTGAAAAAATAGAAGATCCGGAAAAAGATACTTCTTATGAAGAGGTATTGGAAGAAGGTAAAATCGGAAAAGAATTTATTAAATATGAAGTTGAATACAAAAACAATGAAGAAATAAATAAAAAAGAAATTGAACATACAGTCACAGAGGAAGCTGTAGCCAAAAAGATCAAAGTAGGTACTAAAAAAATATCCGAAAGCAAAAATTTTATATGGCCGGTTCCTTACACCACTAATATCACAAGTCCGTTTGGATGGCGTCAATTTGGAAAACGCAAAAGTGAAATGCACCAAGGTATTGACATATCAAAACATGGAATTGACGGTAAAAATATTGTTGCATCCAAAAGCGGAACAATCCAAGTGGCTAAATACGGAAATAATGGTTACGGAAACCATATAATGATAAAACATGACGACGGAACACAAACGGTTTACGGACACTGTAAATCATTATCCGTAAAAGTAGGTCAAAGAGTTTGCCAAGGAGATACGATTGCTGCTGTCGGTTCTACGGGAGATTCAACAGGACCCCATTTACACTTTGAAATTCGTGTAGGTGGAAAAGCTCAAAACCCTAAATTATATGTTTAATATAATAATTAAATCTGTCAGCTTAGGCTGACAGATTTTTTTGAAAATTAGATTTTGAATTTTATAATTTAAACACATCAAAAAAACATATACTATATTAAAGAATAGATAATTATTTTAATCTATACCTAATTTGTTTAAATATTCGGCAATGCTTTGGATTTTTGCATTAGAGTATAAATCTAAGTATCCTTTTAATTCACCATCAGCACCAGATTGAAGTTTTGCTCTCCAATTATTTGGATTTAGTATAAGTTCGTATATTTCTTCTTTATTATACTTGCTTAATGATTTTCGTTTGTCATATGCAGTTTTAGTGGGAAATAATAATACTGTATTTTTTTCGCCTAATTTAGGAGATTTAGGGTCGTCAGTTGGTGCATACCATTTGTTGTATTTTGCTATTCCATCACTAGAACTAATGAAAACATTATACCAATAAGGACAGGAAAAATATTCTATATCATCAGGTACACTAGATTCGTTTTTTACGCGAAGTTTCTGCCTATTATTTAATTCACTCCATAATTTTCTAAGTTGTTCTTTTTCCTTAGTTTGGTTTGCTTCTTCTTCTGCACTTTTTGCTTTTTCTTTTTCACTTATTTTTCCAATTAACTCTTCAACATCTTTTTTGTTAACGCTCCATTTGGAAATTTTGCCCACTCTTTTCAAAAAAGCATCGATAATTTTTTTACGCTTTGCTGTGTCTTCTTCAGCTTTATTTAGTATTTTTTTGTCCAATAAATTAGTGAAGGGAACCTCCATAACGTCTTTTAAGTTCTCGCCGTCTCCTTCTCTCAGCTTTTCAAAAATTGTATCAATATTAGATACATTACTACTAACACTGATATTTTGGATTAAACAATACTGAATTATAGCAACTATAATAACCGCCATATTGTAATCCCTTGTATTTGACCACTTATATTTGCAGAAAAGTTGCGGAAATTCATCGTATCCATTTACACCCGCAGTGACCACTTCTTTTGTCTTAGAAGTTGCCAATCTTAATTTTGCGTTAATATCACCCACCGTTATTTTCCTTATCATGATTATCACCCTTTCTAAAATTAAAATATAGATTAAACCTTTTGGCTTATGTCAATTATATATATATATATATAATGTCAAGTGTTTTTTGTAAAAAATTATTATTTTTATATATAAAAAACCCACCGAATCGTCGGTGGAAGTAATTTTTATTTATTTCAATATTTATATAATAATCTGGTCCGAGGTTCCATAAGGGGCATAAATAAATCCAGTATTTAAGCGGTTTGCAGCCAGTAGTAATATTTACATTTTGTGATTTGCATTGACATTGATCGTGCTTAATGTTATAATTACACAAAAATATATTTTGGGAGAAATATTTATGAAAAAGTTTTGGAAGAAGTTTTTATTGTTTTTCTGTCTGCCTATGGCAATATTTATAGCGTTTGTTTTGGGTTCAACCATATACATAAGAGGTTACCACCAAGAGCATTTTGATTATCAAGATCACACTGCACATTTTAATATTTCGTATAATGAATCTGAAAAATCGGCTATTGCGGATATCGAGAACCAATTGGAAAGTAGTTATGATCGTATAACAACTGATCTGAAACAACCAATGGACAAACCTGTAAATATAAAAATATATCCAGACTTAGATTCTTTGCACTTCTCATTAAAACTAAATAGTGGATTGTTTTGGTGGATAAATATATTTGGTAAAATGGATTCCAAGGTCGTAGGCAATACCGACATCGGCAGTAAGTGTATTAAAATGGTTTCACCGCTTAATACCGGAGAAAGCAAATATACCTACGATCAAATTCTGAGTGTAGCTATTCACGAATTTACTCATGCAGTTGCCATTAATTTAGCTCCCAATGAAGAGAGTATTAATTCAGGATTTGGAATGTTTCTCCAAGACGGTTTGGCGGTTTACGAATCGGGGCAATGGCCCTTAATATTTAGACGATTTACTAATAAAGATATATTAGGTGGTATCACAGGTGAAGTTGATAAACTTTCGCCGTCCGATGGCAACAGGTATGCAACAGGTTATTCATTCGTAAAATATGTAGTTGAAAATTATGGGTACGATAAGATAATTGAGTTACTTAAAAAAGATTATAAGGGCAATAATTACGACAGCGAAACAAGACAGCTTTATGATGAATGGGTGGAATACCTGAAGGTAAATCAGGATTAGTTTTTTAAAACAAATCCTCCGGTCAAAATTATGACTGGAGGAATTTTTATTTCTTCTGGTCGAGGTGACAGGATTTGAACCTGCGGCATCTACGTCCCGAACGTAGCACTCTACCAAGCTGAGCTACACCTCGAAGGATAAAGAAAAGAATAATAAGAGAAATAAGTAAAAGAAAACTGGCTGCGGAAGAAGGATTCGAACCCTCACAAACAGAGTCAGAGTCTGCAGTGCTACCATTACACCATTCCGCAATTCCAAATAATATTTTACCAATAAAATATAAAAAAATCAAATAAAATAAAGATTAGGAGCAACAAAAAAGTAATAAGAACAACATCATAGATAAAAGCAAATAGTCAAAACATTAATAAAAATAAAAAGCCACTGAAAAACAGTGACTAAAAAAGTACCTCAAAAACTGAATAAAAGAAAAAGCAAAAACTAACTAAAATAAATAAACAAAATAGGACAAACCCTCGACCAATTAGTACTGTCAAGCTAAACATGTTACCACGCTAACACACACAGCCTATCAACCTTGTAGTCTACAAGGGGTCTTACTTCAGACGAATCTGAAAGGGATATCTAATCTAGGAGATGGCTTCACGCTTAGATGCTTTCAGCGTTTATCCAAACCGCACATAGCTGCCCAGCGATGCCACTGGCATGACAACTGGTACACCAGAGGTGCGTCCATCCCGGTCCTCTCGTACTAGGGACAGAGCTCCGCAAATATCCTACGCCCACAGCAGATAGGGACCGAACTGTCTTACGACGTTCTGAACCCAGCTCGCGTACCACTTTAATCGGCGAACAGCCGAACCCTTGGGACCGAATACAGCCCCAGGATGTGATGAGCCGACATCGAGGTGCCAAACCTCCCCGTCGATGTGAACTCTTGGGGGAG
>CALDOU010000037.1 GCA_937912175.1 uncultured Clostridia bacterium | reverse complement strand
TTCAACAAAACTATTATCTTGCAATAATTCATCAATAGGTTTAGACATAAAAATCATCTCCTTTTTAAAAATGAAATCAAAAGTATATCGGTCAGATTTTATTTTCTAAACCATTTTTTTATGTCACTTCTAAAACTATAAAGTAATACCCCAAAAGTCACGGCACTTATACCCGCAATACCCAAAGCGTTGTATAACTTTGCTTTTTCGGTGGATTGTTTTAGCCCTTTTACTGTATGCTCTGATCCTTTTTTCGCGTTTTTAACGTAAGAGTGATACTCATCCATATCTTTTAAAGCTTGTACACCTTCCTCAATAGGTCTTACCGCTTCTCCCACTCCCAAATAATCTGCTACCGCGTTACCTAACTTAAGTATAGGGCTCCAGACACTACTTTCTTTACCGTCACCACCACCTGTGATGTCTTTTAATTTCTTGTCATCCAAATTGGATAAACAATTATCAACATCACAAAAAACATCTCCGAGAGAGTTTAGGTCTTCATCTGAAATTTTAACTTTTTCGGCTTCAAACGCTTTTTTTACTTCTTCTTTGCTTTCCTTTTTCATGATTTTTTCAACAAACTCTTTGTTTTCCATTAATTTTTCAAAATTTTTTTCCATTTTTTTCGGAGATTATATCTCCTTTCCCCCTTTTTAATTAATTTTTTATATTTAAAAACATTGCTAACTAAATGTTATTAAACCTAAGATTTTTTAATCCAAGATTTTTCACGGTTCTTTCGAACACGCCTCATAACGGTTTTAATACTGTATATCGTGCCTACACATAACGACACCGAACCTACTATAATATAACCTTTGTTTTCGTGAATCGCTTCAAAAATCTTTTCTTTTTTCGTTAATTCGGCCGGAGTATTGGGTGACGTACCTGTTGTTTCTTTGTTGCTACTTTCCGATGTTGGAGGGTCTGCACCCCCGGAAATATTTTTCATATCCTCTTCCGAAAGTTGAGATATCGTATCCAAAGAATGATATATTATATTTCCCAACTTTTTTAAATCTTCGTCGCTGATATCTATGCCCTCTTCTTTGAAAAAACTCTTCACTTTAAAGACGTCGTCTTCATTTATAATCTTATTCATAAAATCCGGCTGCTTTAACAATTCAATAATTTTTTCATCCATATTCACCCCTCCTTTTTTATTTCTTTATCCTTACATCAAATATCCCGTAAACCCTTTTCCGGACATTGAATTTTTACCCAATCTTCCCATTTGTTCTTCACATTTCATCAAATAATGAATTGAAACTTTATCATTTTCATTTACTCTTAAAACATCGGTAAAAATACGTCTTGCTTCTTCAAAATCATGCATCAAATAACAATTAACAGCTTTTTCGAAAAATTCTTTTGTTGAAAGGTATAGGTCTTTTTTATATTTATTGGAAGCTTCAATTATTTCATAAATTTCCGTATATCCTTCCCCGGTTATATTTCCGATCCTGCCTATAAACCTGTAACTATATGGGGCGTCTTTACTCAAACAATCAATTATCGATTTTGTCGCAACATGATTAATTCCTATTTTTTGAATTTGAGCATCTATATTAAACATTTGCATTATTTCATCCGATACTACAACAACCCCACGTCTGTCTTTATCACCGGAAACTCCGATAAGAACATCTCCGGAGCCCAAAGTAACACTGATTTGTTTTTTAATGGACTTATGAATATCTACTTCTTTAAATTGAATGGAAGCATTGAAAGCGTCTGTTGCACTTTCGGGGAACAATATGACCGCATCCAAACCATCAAAAGATTGAACTATGCCGTTATTATTTTCGACAACTTTAAACATCTCTAAATATGTTTTACTCAGCGCTTCAAAAATTTCGTCTTCGTCTTTAAAATCATAAGTTCCCTTACACGGTAAATTGAAAGTAACATAAAGCATATTCATATTAACAATGCTATGGTCATAAAGTTGAACTTGAGTTATTTTCTCTTTGTTCATTAGCCTAAATATTTCCGTAGGAACGTATCTTATATATTCTTTGTTAAGTCGTATTAAATTAGAAGTATATCTGTCAATTTTTTCCGACATTAAATTAAAAGCACTTGCAATGTCAGCAAATTCATCTTTAGTTTTCACTCGAACTTTCGTGTCCCATTTTCCTTTTTCCATAGTGTTTATGGCTGTTTCAATCTTTTTAAGTGGTCTTAAGCACAATTTGATTACAAAACACAAATAAGCAAACACAAAAATCGTAACAATCAAAATTATTGCTAAAGAATGTTTGAAAATTCTCCAGAATTCACGAGAACTGTGAATATCGGAATCTAAATAGTTTCCAACAAACCCGACTACATTCCCGTTATTATTTTTTATTGCCACAAAGGAACCCATAATATTTCCGTAAACATCTCGGAAGTTTGCTTCCAAAGAATCGGTTTGATTGGTTTTTTTGGAAAATTGATTCCATATATTATACAAAGATTCCGCTTCGTCACGTTCCAACAAAGTATCAACCAATGCGTATTCGGAAGATACCATATCCGGGTCGGTATACTTTAATTCGTCATAAGAACCGGAGGTAACACCATATTTAGTTGTTAATGATGTAGCATAAAGTTTGTCATAGTGTTCTATATAAGTTACCAAGTAATCGCTTTTATCACCAATTTTCAATGTCAATTCGCTATATCCGTCATAAATAGATTTTTTCAATTTAACATAGTCCGGATTCATATAATCCGAAACTTGATTTAATTTAGAAAAATCTCCCCCATTAATACAATCCGCAACAGTTTTTGCTCCTCTTTCCTGCTCGCTTTTTAAGATAGACATATATTCCACTACCGCGTCGCTTGTATTAATATATACCAAAACACCCATAGAAATTAAATAAACCGGAAAGAACATCGAAAGAATTCTAACAGCCAATGGTATTCTTTTTATTTCAAAATTACTTAAATACTTGACTATAAAATATATAGCAACGGCTAAAAGGCATACTGCCGCCATAATCAGAAGACCCCACGGAAAAAATTTACCCCGTACATCACTGATTAACAATGGTTTTTCACCAAATTTTATATAAAAAGGTCGATTAAAAGCTTTCGAAGGAGCATAAAAGTTGTTTTCATCCACAACTTTTACTTTTCTTACATCACGCATAGATATACTTTTTTTATCGTCTAAATAACTGTCTAAACCATATATAGCCTTGGCAATTATACTTCCGGTATCAAATTTATAAAAATTTCCCGTAACAGTATCGTTAAAGTATATATTATCGTTTACATCTACATTCATTTCCAAAAGTATAAACTGAGAGTTTGAAACAGCGTTAGAATAATTCATAAAAACACCTTGGTTATCCATTCCCCAAAGTTCGCCGTTCCTTGTAGCATAAAAAACTCTTCCGTTACTTAAAACACATATATCACTTACCCATTCAAGAGATCTGTCGGTAGTATTATAAGGAGAATTTATTGCAAACGTTTGCGTTTTTTTGGGGCTCTCATCCAACAACGGATTTGCGGTTATAACATCATAATTTTCATCTATACATCCCACGACCGTTAATGATTGATTAACCAACTGAAGCTTTTTTATATAATTTTTAGTAGGAGGATTTGTATATTTTGAAAAATCCATACTGACTACTTCTTTAATATAGTTACCATTCGTATCATACATTAAAACCGATTCACGTTTTATAGGATAAAGTGATTTATCTGAAACAACAGCCTTTAAATCTCTTTGCTCTTTAACAAAATAAAAGTTTCCTTCCGTATCCGCTTCCATATTACTATAATGATATGCATAATCTTTATTTGATTTTTCAAGATTTATACTAAATAAAGACGCACCGCTTTTTGAAACTTTAGTAACTTTATATTGGTCTTGTTCTTCATCAACACCCAAAACATATACATTGCCCAAAGGATCCATGTCTGAGCTTAAAAATGTTCCGAAATTCGGTTTATTTACAAAATATTGCACCAAATACGCAACTATAAGTACACATACCGCCAAAATAGAGTATTTTACTTTAGGGTTGGAAAAAAACTCAAGAAATTTTGATCCTCCCCGTTTTGAGGATTTATTTTCTTTTTGTGTATTATTTAAATTCGGTGATATTTCGTGTGGCTCGGATAACAATTTTTTACTCATAGAAAACTACCTCTCAAACGTTTTTGCTTTAGATTTGGACAATCTTAATTCAAAAGTTTAGGGCAAATATATACTTTTGAAAAATTATTAAAATATATATGTTTACTATTATAATTGTTCGTTGTATAATATAGTATATTATTACAAAATAAGCAAGTCAAGTGTCAAAAAAATGTTTTTGTTTTCAAAAATTGATTAAAGAGGTTTAATCTATGAAAAAAATAAACAATCTTACAGATTACGTTACAATTGCAAACCTTTTTCAAAGTCCGTCGGTAAATATATCCGTAGCATATAAAGGGGAAAACACACTGAATAATTTTTATATAATCAACGAATTTATTTACGATAAATCCGATTTATATATTTTTAAAAAAATATTCTCGATATATTCCTCTCCGAAAAAGCCGGAAGATTTTGTTGATTTCTTCGTGGAAGAAGGAAAATTTTATGCTGTTTTTAAATATAACGAAGCAACAAATATCAAAGAACGTTATAACAAAAACCTAAGTACCACCGCTTTTGATGACCGTTGTACTATGCTTGAAATGATATTGATAAAAATTGATAATTTAATGAAATTCCCCTATGATTTTGTGGGATGTATTTCCGAACCGGAAAACATAAAAGTAGATGATGATAAAAATATTCACCTAACTTATAATTTAAAAAACATTGCAAAATATCGCGGGGGAAATCTTAAAGCGGTTTTTGAAAACATTCATGATATTATCTATAACTTATTACCATCCGAATGCGACGCCGGATTTAATAAACAACTTCATATAGTTTTGGACAAATGCAAAAACGGAGTATATAATTCTATCCCGGAACTTATAATAGAACTAAAAAATGCGGAAAAAATTTCAAAAGCAAGCTCATGGATTACGTATATAAAATTCCTATACGAATTAAAAAAACCTTTAATTAAAAAAATTTCCCGCACTTCGGTGGCAACTTTACTTGTTGCGGGAGTAATTTATTTAGTATATTCAAAGTTGACTGAAGGACAACAATCAAACGCTGCCGCCAATGTTTCAATAGGAAATATTTCATATAACGGAAACGCAGAAGACGAATCAGACAAAACCATTTCCACCGAAAATCAAGATAATCAAACAAACTCCCGCTCCGGCGAAAATATTACATTAACCCAAGGGTTGGATATAGAATATGAAGACTATATAGTTCAATACGGAGATACAATAACATCTATTTGTGAACAATATTATAAAGACAAAAAATATATAACCGCAATTTCAACATTTAACGGCTTGGATGTGGAAACCAAATTAACCGCCGGAACAATACTAAAACTTCCGAATCGAACCGCTATAGCAATGTATACAACAAAATAACATGTTTTTAAATTAAATCAACACTTCGTATTTTACGGAGTGTTGTTTGTTTTGAACACATTGATTTTCAAGCGAAATACAAGTTCATAATATTGTGTTTTTTTTCATATAAATGTTTAAGCCGATAAATTTTAATTTTGAATAACGGCAATAAAATCAGGGGGTGAACTTATTGAACGAAAACAAGACCCAAAAGCCATCGTCACTTGACGAAATGCTGAAAAAAGCATCTCAAAAATTAGGAACAAGCCCTGAAAACTTAAAAAAAGTTGCTGAAGAAAAAAATATAAACCATTTATTAAAAAATATAAGCGCAAAAGAATCACAAAAAATAGAAAAAACACTTTCAAATAAAGAAGAATTATCAAAATTACTCTCAACACCAAAAGCACAACAATTGCTAAAAAAATTATTGGGGGAAAAATAGACAATGGAAGATTTTGCCGGCAAAATAACGGAGATTTTAAATAATCCCGAGTTAATGCAACAAATAAAAAGCTTTGCCGGCATACCATCTTCGGAAACAACCCAACAAAACACAGAACCCTCAAAAAAAAATTATTCACAAAAAACCAAACAAAAATCACACACAGAGCATCATAAAGAAGAGTCTTCTATGAATTTTCCGCCGGAAATGCTTCAAACCTTTCTCAAATTGGCGCCAATATTATCTTCTTTAAAAAAAGAAGATAAATATACCCGTTTTATAAAAGCCTTAAAGCCGCTTCTTTCCGAATCCAAACAACAAAAATTAGATAAATCGTCACAAATTTTACAAATTATCAAAATTTTACCTCTTTTAAAAGATAAAGGGATTTTTTGAGGTGGAATATTTATATGCAACTATCAACAAAAAATACAGGCTTCAAAAATAACGATTTTGAAAAAAACCAAACCAATATCAAAAAAATGCAAACCGAAGCAATTAAACAAGCTCACGAAATTCATTCTCGTTCAAAATTATTAAATTTAAATCAAAAAGAAAATTTAAATTTTTTTCAAAATAAAAAACACCCAAGAATTCCTAATTTAACTAAAGTTAAATTTAAAAAAAGCGTATCTCGAAAATTTAAAATTCCTAATTTTTCTAATCTAATTGATATATTGTTTCAAGATCAAGACAAAACGTTGATTATTACTTTAATTATTATTCTAATGGATAACGAAGAAAACATGGGGCTTATTATTGTACTTTTTTACCTTTTAATTTAAACCATTTATACAGATTCCACGGCTGAAACGTAAAAATCTCCTGTTTCTTTATCTTTTTTTAGCTTATAGGTTTGAATTTTTTCGATTTTATTTTCAATAATTTTATCCATTGTACTGTTAAATTGATTTTTCGGTGAAACATAGCCAACTTTCAAAACAATATTGTTTTTTTCTTTAAAAGCATCTACCGTATGCGGCAAAAATCCATCTGTTCCGCTTATTGCTTCAATTAAAAACTCTCTTTTATCAACGTCAAAGCTATAAAAAGCGTGAGGCGAGAATTGAATATTGTTCATGTTTAAAAACCTGCCAAAAAGTTTTTTGTTGGATTTTTGAATATCGTCTTCCGAAAGTATCAACAAACCATCTTCGCTATAGTTAAAAATATTATTTTTTGAATTATTCATAGCAACATCCCACAAAGAAGCTTTCAACATTATTTCTTCATCCGGTGGAATTTTTTCACTAAACGGTTTGGGATCCTGCATAACTATCGGCCAAATAAAATCATCATAACTATTATAGCTCCACAAAGCTTCTTTTTTGTTTTCTCCTATATCCGTTTCCAATGAAAAAACAGTTATAAATACCGCCAACATACATATAAACATCCCTATTTTAAAAAATTTTTTTAAAAACCCACTATGCTTTTTAGGTTGTTTTTTAAAGTGTTTTCCTTTTGGAAAAATACAAAAATTAATAAATTTGGATTTTTGAATTCTTTTGGATTTGTACATTTATTTTTCCCCCTGATTTTTGATTATAACTTTAGGTTACTACCGTAACTTAAAATTATTTGTCATAAATCACAAGGAGGTTATTGTAGTTTTATAATGTTAAACCCAAAAAAATAAAACAAAAAATCATATTTTTAAAAATAAAAAAGAATATTAACAAAAAAGCCGGCGATAATCGCCGGCCTCTTTTTTTATAATTTTTATAAATCAATCCAAAATCTTTTTAAATAATCTTGTTCATCCGGGAAAAAAACTTCAGATTCAAAAACTCCACCATTTGCAATGATAACTTTTTCACTGCCTTTATTATCTACATTACAAACCAACAATAATTTTTTAAATCCTTGTTTTTTACAAACAGTCAGCGCCTCTTTTAAAAGCCGTTTTGCATAACCTTTCCTTCTTTCAGAGGGACGAATTGAATACCCTATATTTCCATAATATGTTTGGTAATATTTATTCAAGTTTCTTCTTAACTGAACCATGCCAACAATAGTATTATCGCTCTTTCTGACATAAATATATTGTTCGGACGCCATAGAACCTTTATAAACTTTATCGTTGTTACTAAGCTTATTTAAATGTTCTATCCAATCAACAGGAGAAATAAATTTTTCTAAGGAGCTACACCCGGCCATTACATCATTATTCTTTATAAATTCATCTCTAAAAGAAATTATATCATCTTTATAAGAAACATCCGGTTTCAACAAGTACATTTCACTTATATTTTCCATTTTAAAGCTCCTTATCTAATTTTTTTAACCCCTCTTTTTTACAAATTAAAATGTTTTTTAGAACAACTAGATTTTTATTCAATATCAGGTTTGTCTTCTGTCGGATCTGCGGAATTAACACTTTCGGCCAAAGCATCATCATTGATTTCCTCATCTTTTTCTTCTTCATGAGGGACACAAGCCATCGCCACTACTTTACCGTCACCGACCAACTTCATAACTTTAACCCCTTTGGAAGGTCTGGCACACTTTCTTATTGTTTCAGCTTGAATTCTTATAATAATACCGTTGTCGGATATCAAAATAACATCTTCATCCAAACTTACACTGTTAAGGGCAGCCACGTTACCATACTTATCGGTATGATAATTTATTACTCCTTGTCCGCCACGAGATTGCAACCTATAATCACTCGGGTCCGAAAGACGACCATATCCCGTTTCAGAAACCGTAAGGACTAATTTTTCGTTATCAACAGCAATCATGCCGACTACCTCATCGTCGGATTTCAGCTTAAGCGCTTTTACACCGCGTGCAGTACGTCCAACTGCTCTTACATCTGTTTCATTAAATCTAATTGATTTTCCTTTCTTGGTGGCAACTATCATCTCTTGATTTCCGGAAGTCATACGCACCCAAGTAAGCTCATCGTTTTCGTCCAAATCAATAGCAATAAGGCCGCCTTTACGAGCTGTATCAAAAGATTTAAGACTTGTCCTTTTAATAACTCCTTTTTTTGTAACCATTATCAAATATTTATCATCTTCAAATTCGGTAACTTTTATCATGGAAGTTACTTTTTCATCAGATGAAACAGGCAACAAGTTTGCAATGTTTGTGCCTTTTGATGTACGCGAACCTTCGTGAATTTCATAACATTTAAGACGATAAACCCTTCCGAAGTTTGTAAAGAACAATACATAATCATGGCTGTTAATTACAAACAATTCATTAACTGTATCTTCTTCACGTCTCATAAGACCGGAAATTCCCCTACCACCACGACGTTGGGTTTTATAACTATCTAAACTTTGACGTTTAATGTATCCGTACCTTGTCATTGTTAAAACGCAATCTTCACGAGGAATCAAGTCTTCAATATCAACTTCTCCGCTAACATTTTCAATAGCGGTTCTTCTTTCGTCACCAAACTTGTTTTTTATCTCCAAAGCTTCGTTTTTAACTATTTCAAGTCTACGATGTTCATCGGATAATATTTCTTTAAAATCTGCAATTTTGTCAGATAAAGCTTTCAATTCATCTTCAATTTTATTTCTTTCCAAACCGGTTAATCTTCCAAGCGGCATTTGAACAATGGCTTGAGTTTGAATATCATCAAGTCCAAAACGTTCAGAAAGTCTTTGTTTTCCTTCGGCGATTGATTTGGAAGAACGCAAAATCGCAACGACTTCATCAATAAAGTCCAAGGCAACTTTTAAACCTTCTAAAATGTGTGCTCTTTCTTCCGCTTTTCTCAAATCAAACTTAATTCTTCTTGTTACCACCTCTGCTTGGAATTTTATATATTCTTCCAAAACTTGTTTAAGAGTAAGAATTTTCGGTTCGCCATTGACAATGGCCAGCATAATTACACCAAAAGTTGTTTGAAGTTGTGAAAGTGTATAAAGATGATTTAAAACAATTTGAGGTGAGGCGTCTTTCTTAAGATCTATTTCAATGTGCATACCATTACGGTCGGAATGGTCTTCTATGTGAGAGATTCCCTCTATTTTTTTGTCTTTTACCATATCCGCGATATTTTCAATCAATCTTGCTTTGTTTACTTGATATGGTAGTTCGGTAACTATTATTTTAAATCTTGAGTTTTTGTCTTCTACTATTTCAGTTTTTGCTCTAACTGTTATTTTTCCTCTTCCTGTTGCATATGCGGCTCTTATTCCGGAACGCCCCATAATAATTGCACCTGTTGGAAAATCAGGTCCTTTAATATGTTCCATAAGCTCCGGTAAATCAGCATCCGGATTATCAATTAAACAACACATGGCATCAATAACCTCACACATATTATGCGGAGGAATATTTGTTGCCATACCAACGGCAATACCGGTAGAACCATTTACCAAAAGATTTGGAAATCTTGAAGGTAAAACGGTCGGTTCTTCCAATCTGTCATCATAATTAGGTACAAAATCTACTGTTTCTTTTTCAATATCTGTAAGCATTTTTACCGATATTTTACTCATTCTCGATTCGGTATAACGATATGCTGCCGGCGGGTCACCGTCCACCGAACCAAAGTTACCGTGACCGTCAACAAGCATATATCTCATAGAAAAATTTTGAGCTAATCTAACAAGTGCATCATAAACCGATGCGTCACCATGTGGGTGGTACCTTCCCAAAACGTCACCGACTGTGTTGGCGCATTTTCTATATGCTTTTTCAGGGCTTAAACCATCTTCAAACATGGTGTAAAGAATTCTTCTGTGTACGGGCTTTAAACCGTCACGCACATCAGGAAGAGCACGAGCCACTATTACCGACATTGAATAATCCAAAAAAGATTTTTTCATTTCTTTTTCTATATCTACATCAATAACTCTTGGCGAAATTATATTTTGATTTTCTGTGTTTTTCTCATCTTGCTGGTTGTCCATCAAATACCCCTTTTTCTATCGACCGATTTATCAACAAATTAAAATTAAAATGTTAAAAACTGTTTTAAACTAATCCTT
>CALDOU010000036.1 GCA_937912175.1 uncultured Clostridia bacterium | reverse complement strand
GATACTTTTTCGAAATTTTGTAAACATATATATCCTCTTTCAAACAAAGTTTCTCTGTAAGCCGAAAAAACAGAAGAAACGGATTTTTCCAAAGATATATGTTTAAAATCAATCGTCACCAATGATTTTTCAAGTATATCACAAACTCTTTGTACAATTGTTTTCTTCCCAATTCCTTCTAAACCCGTAATATAAAAATATTTTGTATTACTTTTTGAAAAGTTTTTTATAAATTTAAAAATTTTTTGAACTAAATTTTCCCTTATTATCAAAGGCTCGGATTTTTCTTCCGGTAACCTAACGCTCATTTCCGAAGTTTGAGAAGAACTAGCCGAATTGCTTATTATATTATCAAACACACGCTCATCTATTACCAACTCGCCATCTTTAAAACACAAAGAATTCATTCTCCGTGTTAAAGAGTTAAAAATTTTGTAATATCCTTTTATATCCAATGTGTTGGGAGTAAAAAAATAAAGTTTCAATACGGTATTATAACTCAAACCCGAATTTCCGTTTTCAATTTTTAAAAGCAGTTCACGACAGCTTTTGTCCAATTTAATCAACACTCCGACTAAAACACAAAACCACTCCAGGGCATTTAATTCATAAATTTTTTTTAAATATTCACCTGTAAAAAATTCTTCTCCGGAAGCTTTTAAACGTGAACTAATAAAATTATCCGCCATATCAAGGTTTTTCAAAACACTTGCTCTGTTTTTGTCAAAAGTTCCGTCTTTCCGAACCTCCAGGTAAGAATTCAAAATCATTTTAACTTTACCGAGTTCGGTATTTAAATATTCATCATAATCAGTAAACGGAGTATTTAAAAGCTCCGAAGAAAATATTTTTTTTAAAAAAACATCATTCACTTTTTAATTCCTCCGTTATACTTTATTTCACTTGAACTTTCATACATCCCGGATTAGTTATGGAGATCACACCTCCGAGAGTACACACTAATTTTGAAGAGTTACTAAGCGCCGGAACATTACCAACCATAACCGTAGGGCTACCGGGAGTCCACGGAGCCGCCGTGGCCGG
>CALDOU010000035.1 GCA_937912175.1 uncultured Clostridia bacterium | reverse complement strand
TATAAAGTACAATAATCCACTGAAATTAAGAAAAGTTGTATATTTTAAGGCAATAAGATATTTTAATTTAAAAATAATGCGGTTATTTTATGTTGGTTTGTGTGTTGTTTATGGCTTTAATTTAATATTTATATTGTTTATATAGTTATCGTGTTTAAATATATAAAAATTTCCCCACTGAAGTTTAGTTCAGTGGGGAGATTATATTTTAAAATTTATTCTGGTTTTTCGGGATTTTTATTTGCTGTAGGCATCTCATTATGGGGTTTGGTAAGATCTTTAAATTTAAAATGGGGGAGAGGTAGATTTATGTGAGGACCACCGGGGTGTTTATGGTCTTTACGGAATTTTTCAAATTGTTGTGCATCATTTTCGGTATCAAAAGCTATAGTTTCGTCTGCCACGCTCATAAATTTTCCGTCTTTGGTTTCAATTATTTTTCCTCCGGTTACTTTGTCTAATTCTTTTTCATTAAGTTTCATTATAAATTCCTCCTTATTATTATGTTTATTATATAGTATTAACACTATATACATGAATTATAAATCACATATAAAGTTTAGTCAATTAATTTTATTTTAAAAAAGTAAATATAAAAATGCTTTTGCAAAGTGAACTATGTCAATTTGCAAAAGCATATAATTAACTAACTCGAAAATAGCATTTAGAGAAAACTGTGGTTGTTTTGAATAGTACTTTATCTATATATTATAACGTTAGATTTAGAGTTTTTAAAATTATAGAATCAAAGCTTTTATAGTATATTATACGGTTTTTTATTGTTGCCATATTTAATGGCTTTTAGTTAATGCGCCATAATCTTCATTAGCTGTAGACGGTAAAGGACTGTAAAGTGTTTTTTCACCTATAATATCAAGTGTTCCGCCGCCGATATATGTACTGGAGGAAAAAAAAGAACTACCATAATGAGGTGAAGAAAAAATAGTTATAACAGTACCGTTAAGATCTAATTTATATCCGGAATTCAGTACCCATTCATGACCTCGGATTATTTGTTTTAACCTCCATTTGTCAAGAAATGCTTTTGTTTCTTCAAAAGAAAAATAAAGTATATCGGGTCCTCGTGGAGATTCAGTAAATGGGCTTTCTCCTTCCGGTAGCGGGTCTCTCCATAAAATATCATAAATTAATTTTTCATCTTCCGGAAGGGGAGCACTTGGGTTAAGAAGAAAGGGTTTTTTTATACGACTTATTGTGTCCGTGGTAATCAGCCCTCTAGTCCATTCACATGGGATTCCTCCGTGTACACAAAGATATTTATTATTAACTACAGCCGCTACAGAAAGATTGTTAAATATGGTCTCTTGTATAAGGTTATATACTTCTTCGCCATTTGCAAAATCGCGATTACATTCTTTGAATAAAGTGTTTGTTTTATCACAATCTTCTTGCCCTCTTGCCTCATGGTTTCCTCTGAGTAAGAATACTTTGTCCGGAAATAATCGTTTAAGGTTTAACAATAACATTAAGGTTTTTATGCTTTGTGGACCTCTGTCAACATAATCGCCTAAAAAAATAATAGATCTGCCAGCAGGTAATGCACTATTTAAGAATTTTTCACAACAAACTCTTGCGGCGTTGAAATTTCCATGTAAGTCTCCTACTACTATAGGGTCATTATTAATATATAATATAGGTGGTTCTTTTTTTAGTAATTCTGAAGTTAATGTGCAAATATATCTTACGTCTGATGATACTAAAGAATATGGTCCGGAATATGATGTCAATAATCTACGAAATAATTGAGCTTTAACGTTTAAATCTAACATTTGAGGTGTTTTAATTGAAGGCTTCTCGGTGGACCCGGGCAATTCAATACCTACCTCTCCAAGAGAAAACGAAGAAGCAGAAGACTCTGAATATTCCGGTTTTTTTTCATCATGGCTTGACATAGAAGAGCAACTTGCTGTTGTTGGATTGCCCGTTGTATCATCCATTTCACTGTCTTTTGTTAAAGGTGGAGACTCACCCAAAACTATATCCGTAACGCCCTTTTTCGAAATTAAAGGTGGAGAATCGCCCAAGGGTATAATCGGAACCCATTTTTTCGGACTAAAAGGTTCAAAATTCATAAATGGGCTGGGGCGAAGTGGGTGCACTTGAATAATTTTATCGGTTGAGTCTTCTTCGTCGGACGAACTTTTATCATCCTCAGCTTTGGATTCTTGTGGTGCTGAATTGTCTTGCTGTGACGATTGAGTACCGCCCGGAGCGGCATAACAACTTGTAAACGCTAAAGTAGCAATGGCGGTAATACATGCTAAAAATTTTTTTATTGTACGTAACATGATTTTTCTCCCAGTTTATAATAATTAATGATGGATTATAACATAATATTTGCTTAATGTCAAAATTATAAAACTAAAATCCAGGCCATATTATTCTTTAAAATAGTTGAATATATGTGAATTTTTTAAGATAAATAGTATTAAAAGCTGGAATTTTTAAGATTTTTAAATACTTTTTATTATTTTGAATCTTGTATTTTGTCTATGAATATTTATAACCGGTCTAAGCATAATAGTAAGTACAGCATAATGTACCTATATTATAATAATCAATACAAACATAAAAGGAGATAGACAATGATAAATTTAAAACCCTTGATAATAAGTTTACTGATATCTTTGGGTGGAGGTGGAATAGTATCTTTTTTGACTCGTGATTCCATGGATATTTATAATAATATAAATCAACCGGCTTTGGCGCCTCCAGGCACTCTTTTTCCGATTGTTTGGGCAATTTTATATATTTTAATGGGAATTTCAGCTTATATGATTTATGAGTCACGGTCAAAACTAAAATCAAAAGCCTTAGTTATTTACGGGATACAACTTTTACTGAATTTTATATGGCCGTTTGTATTTTTTGAAGGAACAATGTTTTTGGTTTCTTTTATAATTTTAATGGTTTTGTGGTTAATGGTATTGTGGATGATTTCAATTTTTTACAAAATAAAACCCATTGCGGCGTATTTACAAATTCCATATGTGTTATGGCTTACTTTCGCAGCATATCTTAACTTAAGCATATATTTTTTAAATAGATAATATATTTTTAGAGCCTTAAATTTTTATGATGGTACGGATAACCAATAGGGACTCGAAAAAACTCAGCAATAATAAGACTTTTAGCCGATTACAATGTTTGCATTTTACAAAAATGATAATGTAAACCTAATTTTCGATCGTTTTAAAAATCTTCTATTTTGTATCCATGTGACAAACTATACACTCGAAACCAGCGACACCAGACCCGTTGTTTTACAAAACAGAAAGCAGCCTGATCGTCATTACTGCCTTTTTTACAGTATGCAAAACCCGAGCCCAATATATCTTTCAAACGGTATCCATGCTTTTCAAATATGTCATTATAGTCTTCAAACAGCGAACCCAGTATGCTGCTATCACTCCTACCAATGAACTTACTTTGATCACCATCAGAACTAACCGTGAAGCCGTTTATTATTCCGAAATATACCAGACTAGTTTGCGGAAGCTGGTTTATACCATACCCATATTCTTTTAAACATTTATAAATTTGGATTTCAAAACTTACAAAGCATACTCCAAATATTATAGCCAACACTGAAAAAAATTTTTTCATTAATATTTAACCTTTCTAATTCAAAACTTTCCCCTTGCTTTTGAGAGGATAACAACTTTTAATAGCATATAAAATTTTATCCGTCTTTATAAGGCAAACAAAAAAGCCAATTACATAGCAACCGGCCAATTTCGACAATGGTACCGGTGGTGGGACTTGAACCCACACGTTGTTGCCAACAACGGATTTTGAGTCCGTCGCGTCTGCCATTCCGCCACACCGGCTAATATAATAAAATTATAGTAATAATCGGTTTGTTTGTCAATATGTCTGCGCAATGTATTAATAAATTTTCAAAATTTAATTACTACGGATCCGGTTATTTTAGGGGCGTGTAAATCAACTTAACTTTGTAATCAAAACTACCGGTTAAATGTACTTGTCAATAAAAAATAGACAATAAAATGGGATGCTAAAGCATCATAAAAACTCCTTCTTAGTTATAAAGAAGGAGTTTCGATTTTTAATTAATGCTGGTTTCCAGGTATTCTTCAAGCTCTTTTTCTTCTTTTTTCTTCTTTTGATCCAATATTACAAGAAGAGCAATAGTAAGGGACATTAATGTAATAACTGTTGTAATAATTCCGCCCAAGACGGAAAATCCGCTTTTAGTTCTTCTTTCCAAATTATATCCTCTCCTCTAAAATAACTGTATTACTATTTATCTATTTATAAATATACTTAACCAATACCCTTTAGTCAAGCATATAAATAATTTAAGCCCTGGATTTTTTAAATTTTATTTTGGACATCAAATCATATATAAATTTAGAAATCGTAATTATTAGAATTAAAATAAGTGTGTTTATATAATTAAACGGCTCAATAACCAATAAGTCTTGGAAGTATATCAACCCTATAAAAAGTGAAAGGCTTATTCCCCAAAGCAAAGTTTTTCTGAGTTTATTCAAAGGCACGGAAATCTTATATATTAGCATTATTCCTATTATTGAGGTTGATACAACCGTTAAAGTGGAATATCTTTCTTGTGAAGTATTGAAAAATGAATATATGCCTACACAAAGCATTAACGAACACATTATTGTAAACGCTGCGGGTAAAGACTTTGTAACTATATTTTTAAATAAATTTCCTTGAATTTTTTCACGATTTGGTTCCAACGCCAAAATAAATGAAGGAATACCGATTGTAATTGTACTTATAAGAGTCATTTGAATCGGAATAAATGGGTAGGGTGCGGGAATTATGAAAAATAATAGTGCAAGTAAAAACGAATAAATGGTTTTTGTAAGGAATAAAGAAGCCGAACGCTGAATGTTATTTATTGCTTTTCTTCCTTCTGCAACAGCCTTGGGCATTGATGCGAAATCTGAATTTAACAAAACCAAATGCGAAACGTTTCTTGCAATATCGCTTCCGTTTGCCATGGCTACACTACAATCGGCTTCTTTTAAAGCCAAAACATCATTAACGCCGTCTCCTACCATTGCCACTGTGTGTTTTTCTTGTTTTAATGCTTTAATTATTTGTTGTTTTTGCGAAGGCGTAACTCTTCCGAAAATAGTATATTTTAAAGCCGCTTCTTTAATTTGATCTTCTGTAGTTAATGTTGTGGCATCAATATATTTATCTGCGTTTTGCAAATTAACTCTTTCTGCTATTTTGGATACTGTTAGAGGATTATCTCCTGAAATTACTTTTATGTTTACACCCTGTTTTTTAAAAAAATTTAAGGTTTTTTCTGCGTGGTTACGTATTTTATCTTTTATTAATATAAGGCCCATAAGCTGAAGATTTTCCGGCAAATTTTCTTCGGTAAAATTTTTTTCGGAGTGAGCCAAAACAAGAATACGGTAATTTTCCGAATAATCTTTTATTTTTTGATTTGATGAATTTTGATTTGCTTTAAAAATAAATTCGGAAGCTCCGAAAACAAACGTACCTTTTTCTTTAAAATTGGCACCTGACCACTTTCTTTCGGAAGAAAACGGAATAACTTTATCTGCGGATGAAGATTTATCCGGAGTGAAATATTGTTTTAAGGCTTTAAAAGTTTCATTATTGTCGTTTAGGGCGTTTGTCATCAAAGACATCGCTTTGGTTATATCCTCTTCGGAAAACCCGTTTTGAGGAATAACTTTTTCTACATTGAAAGTGCCTTCAGTGATAGTCCCTGTTTTATCTAAGCATAAAGTATCTACTCTTGCTAAAGTTTCAATACAATAAATATCCTGTACCAAAACTTTATGTTTGGAAAGCCTTAAAACTCCGACGGCAAGTACTGAACTTGTTAACAATACCAAACCTTCAGGAATCATTCCCGTTAAAGCGGCAGTGGTATTTACAACAGCGGAAGTAAGGTTGTTTCCGGAAGTTACAAATTGTCTGTAAAAAAGCAAGGCTCCGATTGGTATTATGGAAATTGAAATTATTTTTATTATTTTATTAAGAGTGGTCATTATTTCGGATTTGGTTTTTTTAATATATTTTGAACCCTTAAGAAGTTTGGATGCGTAGTTATTTTCGCCCACATTTTCAACTTTTGCCGTGCATTTTCCGCTGACTATATAACTTCCGGAAAGTAATAAATCTCCCGGCTTTTTCGTTATTAAATCCGGTTCACCGGTAAGTAAAGATTCATTAACTTCACAAATCCCTTTTAAAATTACGGCATCTGCTACAATTTGATTTCCGGCTTCATAAAAAATGATATCATCAAGAACTATTTTTTCAATTTTTGCTTTACCTATTCTCCCCCCGCGAATTAATTTTGCATTATTTGAAGAAATCAGGTTAAGTTTATCTACAGTTTTTTTGGCTCTTAATTCTTGAGTTATTCCTATTATTACATTACATATTACAACGCCCATAAATAAAAGGTTTCTATAAGACCCCACGCATAATACCGCGATAGCCAGTATTAAATTTATAAAGTTAAATAGCGTAAACAAATTATCTTTTACAATATCCGAAGTTGATTTTGTGGAAATGGATTTATCAACGTTTACCAAGCCGTCTTTAATTCGGTTTTTTACTTCTTTTTTGGTTAATCCGAAATCAATTTTAGGGTTATATCTTTTAACATCTAAACTGTAATTTCCCACGTTATTTTTACACCTTCCTCAAAAACAATTGACTAACTTCATTATATGTAAATAATCGGTCAAGTCAAATATTTTTATATCAAAATATTAATTATAAAAAATCAAGAATAATTTAAGAAAATATAGCTATACAAATTTATCTTTTTTAAAGTTACGGTAAGGGGCATTGTTTGTTTTTTTAAAACTTTTGATAACATTATTGTTCTTATTTTTCCATATATTTTATATAAATAAATATATGAAAACGGAGGTATAGTATGATTTGCAGAATAGTAGATATGAAGAATAAAGAAGTTATAAGCATGCAGGACGGGTGCAGAATAGGGTGCGTGAATGATGTGGAGGTAGATATGCAATGTGCAAAATTAGTAGCTATTATTGTGTATGGACGATTAAAGTGTTTTGGAATTTTCGGACGTGAGGATGATATTGTCATAAAATGGGAAAACATAGAAGTGGTCGGTGAGGATACTATTTTGGTTAAATATCGGCCGCAATATAGAAAAAGAAAAAAATTTAATTGGTTTAACGGAGCTTTGAAAAATTGGCGTTAACAAAATATCATAAAATGAAGGATGCTTCCTCCCAAAACAAAAAAGTGCCATATTGAATGCATATATTTTACTTTTTTGCCTATTACATAAATTATTGATCCGATTGAATAAAACAATCCCCCGCCTAACAAGAACCATAGTTGCGACATGCTTAAATCATGAATTACCGTTTTGGCTATAAAAACAACGCTCCAGCCCATTAATATATAGCACGTTAAAGAAATTTTCGAGAATTTATTTACATCAATGGAGTTTAGTATTATTCCCACAATGGCAGCTATCCATACTCCCGTTAAAACATAAAGCGCTAATTTGCTTTTTAAACAAAGAACACACAGTGGGGTATATGTTCCCGCTATTAACAAAAATATTGAACAGTGGTCTGTTTTTCTAAATATAGCTTTTGCTTTACCGGGTTTTAAGGAATGATATAAAGTTGATGATGTGTAAAGTATAAAAAGAGTAAGACAATAAACGGATATGCAAATTAAGTTTTTTAAATTGTGTGGGTATTTATTTAACAAAACAAATAATCCAAAAATTGAAAGTACGCTTCCCATTGCGTGAGTTACGGCATTTATTATTTCTTCCAATAAACTATAAGTCGGCGTATCGGACTTTTGATTTTTAAAAGTATCGTTTTTTAAAATATTCAAGTTGATTTTTTCACCTACTTTAAGAATTTGACCTTTTTATTATATATTTTTTAAAAACGTAATTAAACGTATTTTTAAGGAGATAAAAATTTGAAAAAAATTAAATTTTATAAAAACAAAAAAAATATCATCGTTTCAATGACCTTTTTATTTAGCCTATTAATGTGTTTTACTTTGGCTTTTGCGGTATATGGAAAAATAAATGAGCAAAATTCCGAATTAAAAAATATGCGCACTGTTATTTTAGACGCCGGTCATGGCGGAGAGGATGGCGGAGCGGTTGGTGCCGGAGGAGTAATTGAAAAAGATATTAATCTTGCAATTACTTTAAAACTAAAGGATTTATTGGAAGTTTCCGGTTATAAAGTAATTCTTACTCGTGATAAAGACACGGCTATTTATGATGAGGAAGCTGAAAGTTTACGACAAAAGAAACGTTCTGATTTGCGTAACCGTGCCAAAATCATAAAAAATAATTCTGATAATGAAAATACTATATTCGTAAGTATTCATCAGAATAAATTTCCTGACCCGAGTTATTTTGGAACTCAGATTTTTTATTCTAAAAATGATCCTCAAAGTAAGGATTTAGCTAATTATATTAAAGAATCCGTTGTAAAATTAATTCAACCGGAAAATACAAGAGAAATAAAAGAAGCAAATAAAAAAATATTTCTTCTTCACAATGCTGAAATACCGGCTGTGGTAGCGGAGTGTGGGTTTTTATCAAATAAGGATGAAGCTGAAAAACTTGCCGAAAAAGATTATCAAAGCCAAGTAGCGTTTAGTATATATTGTGGAATAACAAGTTTCTTTTTGAATAATAAATAAATTATGGTTTAAAAATGAATATAAGCATGTGTATAATTAAAGTAAAATAATTAAAAACAAAGGATGTAAATAATAAGAAAATGAAAAAGATAAAAAATGTATTTGTTTGTTCGGAATGTGGATTTGAATCAGCAAAATGGAATGGTATTTGCCCATCTTGCGGGCAAGGAAATACAATGGTTGAAGAAATAAGAGAAGTTACTCCCAAAAGCAAATCAAGTAGTTTTAAATTTAGTGCCTCTGATATAAATCAGGTTTCCATGAATAATATAGATATTAACGAAGAAACACGTTATCGTACCGGATTTAAAGAATTGGACCGTGTTTTTGGCGGAGGGATTGTCAAAGGCTCTCTTTCACTTTTAGGAGGGACTCCGGGAATAGGAAAATCTACATTACTCCTTCAAATTTGTAATTATTTAGATAAAAATTTAAAAATTTTATATGTTTCGGGGGAAGAATCAAGGCGCCAAATAAAAATGCGTGCCACAAGGCTTGGGGTTGATAATGAAAATCTTTTTATAATGACAGAAACAAATTTAAATCAAATTTCCGCAGAAATAGAATTTACTCATCCGGATGTTGTTGTAATTGATTCCGTTCAAACAATGAACAATCCTGATTCCGCATCTTTTCCGGGCAGTGTTTCTCAGGTTAAAGAATGCGCCAATACATTTTTAAAGCTTTCAAAATCGCTGGATATTACGGTTATTATGATAGGCCATGTTAATAAAGATGGAGCAATAGCAGGGCCGAAAGTATTGGAACATATGGTGGACGCCGTGCTTTATTTTGAAGGCGACAATCAAACTTCTTACCGAATTTTAAGAGCGGTAAAAAACCGTCATGGTTCTACCAATGAAATAGGCGTGTTTTGTATGAATAACGAAGGATTACAAGAGGTAGAAAATCCTTCCGCTCTTATGCTTGCGGGTAAGCCAACGGGGGTTTCCGGTATTTGCGTTGCGTGTGTGATGGAAGGTTCCAGGCCGATTTTAACAGAAGTGCAAGGTTTGGTTACTACAACAAGTTTCGGTAACCCAAGAAGAATGGCTACCGGATTTGACTACAATCGTATGTCTTTAATTTTGGCTGTTTTGGAAAAAAGAGCGGGATACTTTTTTTCTTCGACCGATGCTTATATTAATGTCGTCGGGGGATTGAAGTTAGATGAACCTGCGGCCGACCTTTCGGTTGCAATTGCACTGGTTTCCGGATTGAAGGATATGGTTGTGAATGACGATATTATAGCACTTGGAGAAATAGGTCTTGCCGGAGAAATTCGTGCGGTACCCAACTGTGAATTGCGTATTAAAGAAGCCGAAAGGCTTGGTTTTAAAAAATGTATTATTCCTTATTATAATTATAAATCTTTAAGCCATCTAAAAAACTTTAATATAGAAATTATAGGAGTAAAAGATATAAGGTCCGCGGTAGAAACGGCACTTCGTTGATAAATTAAGCCGCTCGTTTAACGAGTGGCTTTCATATTGAAAAATTTTAAAATTTAGTATTCTTTATTTTGAAATATAGCAATCATTTAAATTAAAAGAATATAAAACAAGTTCGGAAACCGGAATATTTTTTGATTGCTCAATAGCATATTTATAAAGTTCCAGTTGTTTTGAATATTTGTTCCAAAGCTCATTTATTGAGTTTACTTTATCGGTTTTATAATCCACTATTATAAATTTATTGTTTTCTAAAAATGCACAATCAACAGCTCCTTGCATTACTGTATAATGATTTTCAGAACAATTATAATCGCCTAAATATTTTGAATCTATTTTTACTGAAAAACGATGTTCACGAAGAATTTGAGGACTTTTTAATATTCTTTTTCCTATTTCGCTCTTAATAAATTTTTCAATTGAGCGGATATCAATTACTTCGGATTCGTTATTATCCAAAAATCCTAAAGATTTTATACGATTTAATTCACTGATAACTCCGTTTTGCGAGGCGTTTTTAAAATCCATACAGTACATAAATTTGTGGGTAGCGGTGCCTCTGTCGGCGGGAGTCAAATTTTTGGAAGACATAAAATTTGGGACCGAGGATGCAATATAGTTTTGCCATTCACCGTGTTCGGTTAATTTGGAAGCCGACACTTTTAAAGGAAGTCCGGTTAAATCTTCTTGGGGATATTTAAAGTGAAATCGTTGATTTAATTTTTCAAATAGCTCGTTATTTATTTTTTTAACTTCCGTATTTTTTTCGCAAATGGATTCTTCCTCAACTTCTGTAATATCATCATCTCTTGAATTTTCTGATATAAAATTAACAGTCCAATTAAGACTTTTAAAATCGTTTTCGGAAATATATTCGTTTAATCCCGCTAAAGAACAAATTTTGTTTTTTAAATTGCTTTGCGATAAGCAAAGTAAAAGCCATTCGGTAACAGAATTACAGTTTGATATAATTTGAGGAGGAATCTTTTGAAAAGTATTTTCATTTACAAGCGAAAAAATCTTGCCGATTGTTTGCTTAGGTTCTTTCAATGAAGAAATTAAAAAAAGCTTTTGTTTTGCTCGGGTAAGTGCAACATAAAGTATACGCATCTCTTCTGAAATATCTTCACGCTTGTTTTGAAGTAAAATTGCGTTTCTTACTATATTATCGTAAAAAGCCATGCCATCGGAAGTTTTCAATTTTATTCCAAGGCCTAAATCCGAATGTATTTCCACATTTTCGGAAGATATATTGAATTTTTTGGAACAACCGGCAACAATACATACCGGAAATTCCAAACCTTTTGATTTATGAATGCTCATTATTTTTACGGTGTTTTCCGTTTCCGAAGATATTGAAGCGGAAGGCAAGTCTGATTTTTTCCGCTTTATACCATCAATAAAATTTAAAAATCCATGAAGACCTCCTTTGTGTTGGTTTTCAAATTTTTTTGCATATTCGGATAACAGCATAAGGTTTGCTTTTTTGAGTTCCCCATTTTCAGTGGCCAAACACATGGAGGGGTAGTCCGTTTCATTGTAAATCAAGTCTATCAATTCATTGCACGGCATAGTCACGGAAAGTTGCCTGTATGTATTTATGATTTTAAAAAAGTATTCTGATTTTTTGAATAATAACTCGTCTTTTTTACTTTTGTTTTCTGTGTTTTCCGAAAAATCATTCATATAGCTTTTTAAAGAAAAGTAAAAAGCATTTTCTTTATCAAAATTACGAATTAGGCTAACTTCATCTATGGTAAAGTCAAAAATGGGGCTTAGCAAAATCGAAATAAGAGGAATGTCTTGGGTGGGGTTATTTATTACCTGTAATAACGAAATCATTGTTGAAATTTCGGAAGTATCCAAAAAATTTTCGTTGGATTCCGACCAAGTCGGAATTCCACATTTAAAAAGTTCATTTTTGTATATATGAGCGTGAGCCTTGTGACTACGCAAAAGTATGCAAAAATCACTGTAGGTTATAGGTCTGTTTTGTCCGTTTTCAAACACCGTATAACCTTTTGATATCATTTCCAATATTTTATTTGCAATAAACTGAGCTTCCTGTATATCTGAATTTTCTTCGGATTTTGAAGTGTCTATTATGGAAAAATTTATGTCCGGCTCATTTTCTTCGGGATAAACCGCTCCGGGAAAAAGAATTTCTTCTTGATTATATGTAATTTCGCCTACGTCTTTGGACATCAAACATTCAAAAATAAAGTTTATTCCGTCAATAATACTTTTTTTACTTCTGAAATTTTTTCCGAGTATTATTTTTGCGGGATAACATTCGGAATTTTTATTGTAAATTTTAAATTTTTCTTTTTTGTTTAAAAATATATCGGGTTTTGATTTTCTAAACCGATATATACTTTGTTTAACATCGCCGACGGAAAAGATATTATTTTCATTTTTGCTTATCATTTTAAAAATAACATCTTGTATTTCATTGATATCTTGATATTCATCAATAACTATTTCTTTATATTGGTTTGATATTTCCTCTGCGGTTTTACTTTTTTTGATTTTTCCGTTTTCAATTTCAGTCAAAAGCTGTAAGGCCCAATGTTCCAAATCGCTGAAATCATATACATTTTCGGCAACTTTTAAAGAGTATAACTCATCTTTAAAATATTTTACCGCTTTAAACAGTGTTTCCGTTATCTCATAAAGCGAATCCAAACTTTCAAGAATATCTTGTTGAGAAAAAGAAAAATAATAACTTATTTTTTTAAAAGTATTTTTAATATATTCACGTTTGGTTGCTATTAAGTTTTTTTCATATTCCAATCCTTTGTTTTTTAATGGTTTAAATTTTGAAAACGCAAACGAATTTATTTTTTGACATATTTTTTCCCAATTATTTGAATTTAAAACGTTGCAAAGTTCCGTCAATTGTTCTGAATCTTTATTTAAAGCCTCACCATATGCTTTTTTTAGTTCATCATTATTTTTGGTAATTTGTAACATTTGAGACATTAATTTTTTTGATATGTCCATTTTGCTTTGAGTATCGGTAATTACTGTTTTAATCCAGGGATTTTCTGATAAAACATTGCTTTTTTTTGAGTTTTTATATGTTTCCAATCTTTCATCCATCCATACTTCGGGAAACGGTAAAGAAAGAGTAAAATCATAAATTTTTTCTATTACATCGGAAAGACCTTCATCGTTTTTTTCATTGCTGAAAGCTTCCGAAACTTTTTTAAAATTTTCATCTTTTAAATCATAGAAATAATTAAGGGTATTTTCCATTGCTTTGCTTTTTAAAATTTTTATTTCGTTTTCGGTGGCTATATTTATTTTTGGAGATATTCCCAACTTATAGAAATTCTCTTTTACTATATTGCTGCAAAAACTATCAATGGTACCTATTTGAGAATATTTTAAAATCATACGTTGCCGATGTAAGTTGGTGTTTTCCGGATTTTTTATTATCATTTTTGACAATTCGTTGTAAATTCGGTTTTTCATTTCTTGAGCGGCTGCTTTTGTAAAAGTTACTATCAAAAACTTATCTATATCTGTGGGATTTTTATCATCGGTAATTTGTTCTATAACCCTTTGAACCAATACCGATGTTTTTCCGGAACCTGCCGCAGCAGAAACCAAAATTGTACCTTTGGTAGCATTTATGGCGTTTTGTTGATTTTCTGTCCACTTTCTATTCATTTTTCCCCTCCTTTTAATTTTTATTTTTCGTTTTCTGTTCAATACATTCTTTCATCTTTTCCAAAACTTTTTTGTTATCGGTAATAGAGATGATTTTTTTGAAATTTTCTTTTTTGTATTTACATATCGGAAAATATTCGCAATACTGACAAGTGCTAACTCCGTTTTGAATAATTGGCTCTGAGTTTATATTTCCGCATTTTAAATTTTCAACCATTTCTATTGTCAGTTTTTCAATATATTTTGCTATAACTCCCAGCTCATTAAGGTCCGTTAATGATTTAGAATTTATTTTGCCGTCTTTTATCTCCGCAGGAATAAACATACCTTTACCGCTTTTTTCCATTCCCTCAACTACGCTTATGTTATCTAAAATAAGTCCGTTCATTTTTAATTCTTTTTGTATTTGTAAATTTATTTTTGAAATATCATTTTTATTTTGAACGTCTGCTGAAGGTTTTAACGCTTTAAAGTAAAGTATTCCCGCCGGAATAACATTTCCGTATTTTTGTGACCCGTTTTTTTGAATGGTTAAAAGGTATATTAACATTTGCATATTTAATCCGTATAAAACATCGGAAAGCTTGAATTCTTTATTCCCCGTTTTATAGTCTATTATTCGGATATAATTGCCGTTTGGGGTTTTCATAATGTCCACACGGTCAACTTTACCTTCTATTAATACTTTATTTTTATCGGGCAATGCAAAACACAGCGGTTTTACTTTGCTTTTTGAGGATATTTCGAGCTCCAAATCAGAGAGCACAAAAGAACTTTGTGTAAATTCTTCAATAAACCTGTTTACGAGTAAATAAAGGGACTTTTTTAATTTTTCAATTATATAAACAAATCTTGAGTTTTTATTTTCAAAGCCGCCTAATTTTTTGTTAACATAAGTTTCCGTTATTTCAGAAATTGATTTTTGGATTAGGTCTTTAGGAGAAGATATTAACTCATCTTTGGAATATTTTTTAAATAATTTTTCAAATACATAGTGAACTAAACTTCCGTATTCCAAAGAATTGAACTCCGCACGTTTAAGTGGTTTGGCTTTAAGTACATATTCGCAAAAATATCCGAATTTACATTTGTAATATTTTTCAAGTTGAGATGCTGACAGCTTTATATCTTTAGAAAATAAAGATTTTGAAATTTCTGGGTTTTCAAAATTAAGTGTTTTCCTTTTAAACATATTATTTAAAGAATTACACTTGTGAATATAATCCTTATTATTTAAAAAATAATTTTTAAGTGAGTTTATGGTTTCATAATTAGCGTTCCAATTTTTAGCGCAATCCGAAAAAGCGGGCTTTTCAGACCACAAAGTTTCTTCAAGAGTGTAATTATATCTGTTAAAAATTTTTATTTTCGGAAAAATTTCTTTAATTTCTTTTATTATTTCGGAAGGAAGATTTCCGGAATTTTCCGAATCGGAGGTCGGCCAGCTTATAAAAAGTTTTTGAGAGGCATTTGTTAGCGCCATATAAGCCAAAAACCGTTCTTCTATTAAAAAATTTTCATTATTGTTTGTGATGTCTGTTCCCAAGGAAGAAATATGATTAATTTCATAATCCGTAAATATTTCTGATTGTGTGGGAATTTTGGGAAATTCTCCGTTAACCGCTCCCAGTATAAAAACCACTTTCGGCGAAGACAATCTTACTAAATTTGAGGCACCTATAACAACATTGTCAACACTTTGAGGAATAGAAGAAAAATTTATTGAACCTATTACCGAAAGTAAAATTTCCGAATATTTTTTAACGGAAATTTTTGTATTGCATAAGAATGCGGAAATCTCACTGAGTGCATTCATAATATAATCCCAAACTTTTGCTTCTTGTTCGGCTTCAAAAATTCGATTTTCTGCAATTAATTTGCTACAAATGTTTTTTAAATTACAAGGCGCATTAACCTGCATCAGTAATTCAAAAATTGCTTCTGAAATAGCTTTGCCGTTATAATTTTTTTGTTTTATTTTGTTTTTGAAATTTTCTAACGGAAGAATTATTTTTCCCCTGAGTTCGTTAAGTCTTTTTAATTTTTCCAAATGATTTTCTTCAAATGTTTTGGAAAACCCTTCCGGGTGCATAGTAAATTCTTGCAACCATTCTTTGCCTGAAATATTCCAAAGAAAAACGTAGTTTTCCACTTCAAAAATGTCTTCTGTGGATAAGTCCGTAAGACCTGTTTTTAAAAATCTCAACACTGTTGAAGAATCGTAGTTTGAGTTAATTATATCGAGTGCGGATAAAACCAAAACAGAGGTGCTTTTATTGTGTATTTTTGAGGGTGTGTTTAAAAAATATGGTATTTCGTATTGCTTGAAAACATTTTTTAATTTTTCGGAATAATTTTCAATATTTCGGGTTAAAACCGCAAAATCTCTGTAACGATAGTTTTGTTCAATTACCAATTTGCGAATTGTTTTTGCAATTTGTTCACATTCTTCAATCGTAGTAAGTGCATTATATAGTCCTATACAGGAATTTGGGGCGTTAAACTGTTTTTTTTGAGGGTTGAATAAATTTTTCTCCAAGGTTTGAAGTTCTTCATTTTCAAATCTTGAAGTTTTTTCAAGCACAATAGGGTTATTTATTTTTATAGATTGCTTTTGCGCCATTTCACTTATTTTAAAAAAAGTATTATAAACACAAGAAAATAAGTTTTTTTCTTGAATGTCTGATTTTTGAGGGATTTTATCACAGCAAAGCGTGATATAAGTATTTTGAGCCTGTTTTGCCAATATTTTTAAAATACTTAACTGTTGTGGTGTAAAGCTGCTGAATTCATCAAAAAATATGTTGTAGCCTTCAAATATGTTGTTGTTTTTTAAAATATTTTCAAGGCGATTCAAATTATCAATGGAGTTTTCAAAATTATTTTTAGATAAATTCTCATAAGAATTTATAATTAGCTTTATTTCGGAAATCTTTTGTTTGATAATATCTTTGTCAGTAAGATTTGCAATATTATCAAGGGTTTCCATGTTAATTTTATAGGATTTGAATTCTTTAAGTATATGTAACATCAGTTGAGCGATTTCGCTGTTTGAAGAAGATTTTTTATATAATTTAAGACTGTCTTTAACGTTTTCTATCGCCAAGTTCATTAGTATAGTTTGAGCGATATTGCTGTCTGTTTTTTTAATGGGTATATTTAAAACTTTGGACACAAAATCATAAAGTCTAGAAAAACTTAAAACATTAATTTTGTTAAAATTAATGTTACCTAAATATTCCAACATCCGTCTTTCGTTACTGAAAGAACTTTGTTCCGGAACGATTAAAATGATTTTATTTAGACCTTGGTTTAGTTTTTCTTTTAAAATATTTCTTAAAGAGGCGGATTTTCCCACTCCGCATCTTCCCAAAATAAACTGAAGCAAATTTAATCCTCCAAAATAGTTTTTAAAACGACAAAATTATATTTTATATAATATATTAAAAATACTATTTTATCAAAAGTGGTGTAAATTTTAAAAATTGTGATATAATATGAAATATCATAAATTAAAAAAGAGGTTTTGTTTTAAAATGACAGAAAACGAATTGAAATTATGTCAAAAAATTTATTTAAATGATAGTTATCTTAAAAAAATTTGCCAATTAAGAGATTTGGACGAAATGTTTGCTTATGCCAAAGAATTGGTAAAGGACCTAAGTGAAGAAGAATTTTTTGAATTTATATTAAAAGCCGCTTTAATGTGTGGTAATTATAAAGATGTAGAAGAACTATCGGATGATATGACGGCAGAAGTAGCCGGAGGAAAATCCAATTTTACCTCAAAAATTATTGCCGTAATTTTTTCTCTTATGTTTTTACCGTTTAACAATGTATCAGGCGCCAAAAATTATGAACCTGATAATTCAACCGTTTTTTCAAGTATAAGTAATTCTATTTTAAATAAATATCAAAAAATTAAAAAAGAGATTGAGGATAATCCAAAGGCTGTGAAAAAAGCAATTAAAGCTGTTGGAATTGCTGCTTTAGCCGGTACTGTAATAATCGGAACAGCAGTAATTTATAAAAAGTCCGATAATTTTTTTCAAAGAGCGGTAATCGGTCAAAAAGAAAACCTAAGGGAAATCCCAAATGTAACGGGAGGCGAAGCTATAAATGTCAGTGAAGATTTAAAAGGATATGTTTATAAAGGTAATAAACAAGGGGAGCTTTCCGGTAAATACATAATATTTTATTCGGGGAGCGGGTCATCCAATGCTTCTCAAATTCAAGATGTTTTAAAAATGTATTTAAAAAAAGGTGCTACCGTAGTCGGCGTAGATTATAAAGGGTTTGGGGAAAGTGGTGAAGCAGTATCCGGTGGCAAAATCAGACAAAGCGGCATATACTCTGATGCTCAAAAAATTTATGATTATGTAAATCAAAAACTTAATATTCAAAGTTCAGATATAATATTGCATGGTTATTCGTTAGGGGGAGCGGCAGCAGCACATGTTGCCGCAAATGTATCGAGTAAAAAAGATGAACTGGGAGGGTTGATACTTCAAAGTTCCATAAAAAACACGGGTAATGCAGCATATGAACTTTTAAAGACTGAAAGTCCTTTTGTAAGATGTATAGGAACATTAGGAGGATTTTTATTCGCTGATCAATTTGATTGCCAAAAAGAATTAAAAAGGTTGTTTAGTAAAAATTCTCATATCCCAATATCTGTTTGTGGGGGAAACTTTGATGACCATTTACGTTTAGAACAAACCGATTTGGATTCTTTTGTAAAAAAGACGGGATTTGAAAATATTACAGTACATAACGGTACAAAAGCTCATATGAAATTTGACGATGAAAAAGGAGTATTGATTGCTCCCGAAGAAAATTTTACGATGTTTTCAAAATAAATTATATTATTTAAAATCATTTGATTTGATTTTTGCTGATATAATTTTGATTTATATCGGCGGAGATTATTATTGACATATTATATATAAGCTGATAATATAAAAGTATATCGAGGTGTAGCTCAGCTGGTAGAGTGCCTGGTTTGGGACCAGGATGCCGCAGGTTCAAGTCCTGTCACCTCGACCATAACCGCTATATTATCGATACAACATAAAAGCCCAGTACTACTGGGCTTTTGATATGTTCTTAAAGCTTTGTTTTATTGCCACATAAATATGTTTTTTATATGCATATATTACGTAGAGCGTTTATTGAACGATATCTGATTTTGAGATTTTTCGAGCAGAGTATTAACTTTATTGCCGGATAACGTAGAAATTTTTCAAATTATCTAAGTTTATTATTAGAAGTGTAATCAGAAAACAGGTCAGATAATCAATCAGAAATTTTCAGAAAGTTTCGAATATTTTCGGTGGAATATTCAACACATTTCGTGTAATATTGCGTTTGGAGGAGGGAGTTTTAATCATGAAATACACAATCATAAAAGAAACAATTTGCAGTGATGAGTTAGGTGAATATGAAAGTTTCGGAATGCAAGATGAGAATGGCAATAAAATTTCAGATATTAGCACCAATTTAGAAAAAATAAAAAAATTGGTTAATGATTTGAATCAAAAACAAACCCCTGTAAATTATTTGCTTTATGAAATTGATAGTTTCTTTTCCGAAATTTAAACTCTAAAACTTATTTGTTTTCAAATATTTCAGGCAAAGTTTGCCGTAATGAAATGTAATCGTTATCTGCGACTATTATGTGATCCAAAACAGCAACTTGCATACCGGCAAAAAGACTGCAAATTTTTTCGGTTGAATGTATATCGTTAGCAGCTCTATCATTTTTCTTATATAAAGATCAACGCTGTTGACGGAGCCTTTATTTATAACGCCGTCGAATATTACTTTGCTCTTCGCATCGAGCAATACAATTGTAACTGCTTCTTCGTTTCTACCGATAAATTTTGTCACCAAGTTATCGCAAATTTGATCCACCGAAAGAGCGGTATCTTGATAATTGTACTTTCGTTCATAATATAATCTGGATAATGCGGATATAAGTTTAATAAAAATGGCTGAATTTTCACCCATACCTTTGATTTTTTTAAGCCTGCTTATAGGCGCATCAAATATTGCCGAAATCGAACCAAAATTTTCTAAAAGGTTGTGGGCTGTTTCGTTGGTGTTTTTTCGAGGTATAGCATAAAAAAGTAGCAATTCCAAAATTTCATGATCTTCAAAAGAATCCACATCATTTATGAGAAACTTTTTTCTAAGCCGATCCCTGTGTCCATCATGTGCAGGCAATTTTTGCGCACCTCTCTTTTCGAATATTACCTTAACATTGACTTCTTCCCATTTTAACATTTTCAAGAGTTATTTTCAAGTTTTTTAATTAATGCAAAATTTATCTTGGTTAGCATATTTGAATATCAAACTACTTTTCAATCAAAAGTACCGCTCAAGAATTAAGTTCTCAAGCGGTATTTACGATTCGGAAGACTAGCTGAATCGTAGTGAAATAAATGTGAAAAGCGACTTTTTGCCGGCGCTTGTTTTTTCAAGCGATTTGCAGTGTGGTACTTAACTAAAAAGTTGCTTAGAATTGCCAAATTAAAACTGTATCTGGTTTTTCCCAGAACTTAACTGTTAATCTCTTTTGAGTACAGTTGGCTGAAATCGATAATGCTGTTGTCCAAATGTTTGAGTTATCTCTTAGAGG
This sequence comes from uncultured Clostridia bacterium, assembly GCA_937912175.1. GTDB lineage: Bacteria > Bacillota > Clostridia > Oscillospirales > Acutalibacteraceae > UMGS1491. The sequence goes on along the minus strand of CALDOU010000035.1, from coordinate 4,906 downwards.
TTTTTCGTTTCCTTCATAATAGTCTTCCAGCATCTTTTTGATTCCGGAATGCTTGTAATAGTCAATTAAGCCTTTTTGAAGTTCCTCAAAATTTGCATCGTCCGATGCCCAATATAGATCACTTCTGTTTAAATATTCACTGTACAAAGTTGCTTTTTCTTTGTCGCCTTTTAACGGCCGGTTAGTTTTAATTCTATCCGCGGCCTCTTTATAACCTTTTACGAGTACAGCTTCTTCGGTTGGGTTTTCGGCATAAATATCGACATATTTGCCTTCTTTATTAACCGGTATTAACCTAACGTTATCACTTCTCCAGTCAAGAGATGGTTTTCCATCTTTATCTAAAAATTGAACGTGTCCATGTTTATCTCTTTTGGCATATTCGACATTAAGAATTTCATTTTTCCACATTATCTTCTCCATTAATTGCGTCATATCTTTTTCGTTCTGAACTTGATCAATGCGTTCAATGCCAAATTGAAGTCTTCCATAACCGGATTGACCTTCGGAAAGAACGTTCCACTTTGGAGTCACATAATAGTTTCCTTGACCATGTTGATAGGGAAGATATGTTACTTCGTTGTGGGCAATCTCGATTAAGCCATATTCTCCGGCGGCATCTCCGATCATAAAGCAAAGGTTCCAGCCGGACGCAACCGATTCGTCGAGCATAGTGTAAACATTTATGTAATTACGAATATAATCTAAAGCCTCTTTAACAGTGGCACAGTTTGAAGCAATAACAAACGGAAGCGAGATGGTACAAATTCTGTTTGGAGAATCGGGATTCGTTCCACTGCAAATCATATATTTTTCGTAACCTCTCATGTTGTATTCAAGGTAGAGTCCTTTTTCATTGAATGAATCTGAAGCAAGCAAAGGGAGAGCGTTGTAATATTCCTCATCGATTTTTCCTTTATTGAGTAACGCTTCGTATTTATCACCTTCAACAAATAATTCATCATAGGTGAAATTTATTGTTTTATACTTAAACCCGTTGACTGGGTCTACATGAGTGACATAGCATGGAAATTGCGAAACAGTTAAATCGAGGTTTCTTCCAATTAAAACATCTCCATTTTTTGTTTGAGTTCCTAATGCAGAGCATCCACCACCGGGAAGTTTTGACCATTTGTCATAGCGCTCGTTTGAAAACGAAAGAGCCTTATCAAAATCAAAATTAGTGTGTTTATCAACGTCGATTACGTAATTTCCCAAGTCTGTAAAGTTCTCATAATGCTTGTTGACAACGTCCCATTTGTATGTGGCTCCCTTTTGATATTCGCTTCCATTATTACATCCTGAAAATAATAAACTGACAATGGGTAATGCTGCCAAATAAATATATTTTCTTATTTTCATTTCTAATAATCCCCCTTTTACATATATGGTAGTCCCGGAAATTCAACAGATCTTACAAGCTTTTTTGTCGCCCTCCTTTAATATATAATAACGTTAGGTTGCAATATTTCGCTAATTTTCTTAAATATAAAGGAGAGACGATGTTTTTTGTCTCACTCTCAAATCTTATTTGATAAAACTGGCAAAAAATAGTGGGAGCAAAATACTATCATTCTCTGCGAATTGATTATAGCAAGGTTTAAATGCAATATCAAGTTTTTTTATATAAATTTTGCATTTTTTTTGAATTTATTTTGTTGTTTTTGAATTTTGGTACTTAACATGGTTCAAAATTTTCCGCTTGTATATTTCGTTTGCCCGAGGCTTCGGAATGCTATTGGCGCTTTACTCATTATCGCTTTTACTTCGAAAAAATTCTAAATTTAAAAACCGCTCACATATCACGTGAACGGTTTTCTATGTCTTCGTACAAAACAAATGCTACAATAAAATTGGTTGTGATAACGAAAAAAATTACTACATTAAAACAAAGGAATGATTGTATGTGTTTATTTCATATAGCAAAAAATAATCAGTGGGATGATGGCTTAAAAAGTGGTTTTTACGGAAAATTTTCAATAGTTAAAGACGGATTTATTCATTGCTCTACATTTGATCAGTTACTACATGTTGCAAATAATAATTTGAAAAATATAAAAGAAAAATTAATTATATTGTGCATAGATACAGATAAATTAAAATCTGAAATAAAATGGGAGAAAAACAAAAATAATGGCATTATTTTTCCTCATGTTTATGGATTAATAAATATTGATTGTGTAATTGAAGTTATTGATTTTTTAAAAGACGAAAACGGTGACTTTTTTATTCCTAATGAGTTACTAAAGTATTCAAAATGTTACTAATTATGATATTTATTTATAAACAAAAAAATACATGTTACGAGGATTTTAATACTCAAAAAATACTGATTGAGAACCTCGAACTGCTGTACAAAGAATTTAAAAAAATTACAAAATAAGAGTTTTCAAGGATATAGACTACCCCATCGCAAGTAAGTATTTTGAAAAAATCTCTTCGATTATCGGAGAATCTAGGATGGAACAATTTAACGACATATTAGATGAAGCGTTTATACTAAATCCAGTCGGACTATCAGCCATAGAGCATTTTATCTCTTACGCTATAGGAACATTTTTATATCGTGAACCACAAAGTTCTAAGATGCTTTATCAGCATATGATTGAAAACAAAGAGCTATTTAAATAAATTAATAATCTGATAAATATTAAATTCCACTCTTAAAAGTGGAATTTTCCGCTTTAATGGAATAACAAGTGGACTTTATAAACATTTGAAAATATAGTATAATTAAAATGATAAAAATCGAGTGTAAGGAATGATAAATATTAAACTGGAAGTTACCAATTCAAACGAAAATGATCCAAATCAAAATTTTGATAAAATAATTGAAATAATAGAAAACTCACGTAGAGATGCATTTAAAGCTGTAAATCGTGAGCTTATAAATATGTATTGGTAAATAGGAAAATTTGTAAGTGAAAAAGTTAGCACAAACGAATGGGGCAAATCCGTAGTCAAAGAGCTTTCTGAGTTTATACAACATAAAAATGAGGGTATCAAAGGATTTTCGCCTCAAAACATTTGGCGTATGAAGCAATTTTATGATTTGTATAATGGAAATGAAAAACTCTCACCACTGGTGAGAGAAATTACGTGGACTAATAATTTACTGATTATGGCAGGTACTAAAAGCGATGAGGCGAGAGAATTCTATTTAAGATTATGTATAAAAAATAATTATTCTAAGCGTGAACTTGACCGTCAGATTGATAGTATGTTATTTGAGAGAACAATGCTTTCAGATAAGAAGAATGAATTATTTATTTCAAATAATTCAGGGCTTTCATGTTTGCGAGATAACTATGTATTGGAATTTTTAAATTTATCCGAAGAACATAAAGAGAAAGATTTACGAAAAGCCATTATACAAAACATGAAAAAATTTATTTTAGAGTTTGGCAAAGACTTCACTTTTATAGGTGAAGAATATCGTGTCCAGGTAGGCAACACCGATTTTTCAATAGATTTATTGTTTTATAATCGAGAACTTTCCTGCTTGGTGGCAATTGAATTAAAAACAGGAAAATTTAGACCTGAACATTTAGGTCAACTTAACTTTTATCTTGAGGCGCTCGATAGAGATGTAAAAAAAGAAAATGAAAATCCAAGTGTAGGTTTATTGCTTTGTGCTACTAAAAATGATGAAGTAGTTGAGTATTCTATGAGTAGAACTATGTCGCCAATGATGGTGGCGGAATATCAATTGCAATTGCCTGATAAAGAGATATTACAGAAAAAATTGCAGGAATTAATAAATATTCCGATGATAAAAGTAGTATGTTTGGAATACCGTTTGAAGGATATGATTACTATTCTGATGGTATTGGTGGCATGAAAGGTGTAATTGCGAAAGTTATTACATTGTTCACTCAGACTGGAACAGATATGGATAAAGCTTGTCTTGCAACATTTTTAGCAGAATGTTTGTTTGAACCTTCTGTCCTTTTACAAGATTATATAACTTTTGAAGAAATTGATGATTACAATGTTCGTGCCACAATCACTTACAAAGGACAGACCTGCACCGGCGTTTTTACTTTTAATCAGAATTACGAATATATTTCTTTTACAACAAACGATCGTGCTGTAAGTAATCCTGACGGCACTATGGAAAATGATAGAGCAGTATCAAATTCTGATGGAACGATGGAGTATATACCATGGACTGCAGAATGTAGCAATTATCAGATTTCAGACAGTGGAATAAAATACCCTACTAATTTTTCTGCAATTTGGAATTATACAGATGGCGATTTTATCTATTTTGATGGAGTAATTAGTAGTGTTAGTTATGATAAATAAATTTGCTATTTTTGTATTAACTGATTTATGATAGCGTGACCAGAAATATTATTTATCAGATTTGGCAATTTACTTTTCAATGAATACGGATAATAGAATAAGTTATGGCCCCTCGCTTGAAAATATTGTTTATCTGTTCTTGATTAGTAATGGTTATCAAGTAAGTATCGGGAGAACAGGAAAATTCGAATGTGATTTTATTGTCAGAGATCACAATCGAAATTATGCGTATATTCAAGTTGCAAAACTGTTGTATACTATTAATCATGAAAGCACCCTCCTTTGGATTGTTGGTTTGGTCACCTTAAATCCTAACACAGGATCCAGGTGCTTTCTTTATGTCTATTTAATTTTCCTACAAAAACTTTACCCTACGGCTTTCATTTTTGCGACTAATTTGCTCCGTAAAGCTCTGCCATCTTAGCAGGTCCGTACCAGTCGAAATCAGTATCAACTTCCGTTCCTGCCGGAATCTTTATTTCCTGACCGACGTGATTCCAATTGTAATGGAACCCAAAGCTGACATTCTGCTGTGTCTTGACGGCCACCTTCTCCATAAAGCTCTTAGGGAAGGAATTCAATTCGCCAAAGTCAATTT
>CALDOU010000034.1 GCA_937912175.1 uncultured Clostridia bacterium | reverse complement strand
AAGAAACCGCTTATTTTTTAAACCTTGTATTAAAAACCGATAAACCGGTAATACTCACGGGTTCAATGCGTCCAAGTACAGCCACAAGCGCTGACGGACCACTCAATTTATATCAAGCAGTGGCGTTGGCAAAAAACGATAACGCCAAAGGTAAAGGCATTTTAGTAGTGTTTTCCGACGGAATATACGGTTCCAGAGACGTTACCAAAGTAAACACTTTTAAAACAGACGCATTCAGTCAAAAAGATTTAGGTTGTTTGGGATATATGCGAGATGACAAAGCATTTTTCTTTAATTGTTCCACAAAATTGCATACTACCAAAAGTGAGTTTAATATTGACAATATAACAACCGACAACATGCCACGAGTGGATATAGTTACCTTTTGTATTGATGCTGATATAGATGCCTTAGAGCACGCATCAAAAAACTGTGACGGAATAGTTCTTTCCGGAGCGGGTTGCGGCGGAAGCAGCACAATCTGGAATGAAAAAATAAAACAAATAATAAAATCCGGTATTCCGGTAGTACGCAGTTCGCGAATTGGAAATGGATTAGTTACCTATGATAACGACGAAATTCCGGAAAAAGGAATATATTCCGTAAATCTTTCTCCACAAAAAGCAAGAATATTGCTTTCTTTAGCTTTAACGAAAACAAAAAATTTGAGGGAAATCCAAGAAATTTTTCAAAAATATTAAAAAATTGGCCGCACGGTTAACCGTGCGGTTTTATTACATGTTTTTATCTAAAATTCAAATAAACAATTGCATGTTTTTTTCTTTTACAATGTTGTTCTTTTCAAATTTATTTTTCAAAGTAATTTAATGTAATAAAAATCAGATAACTGTAAAATGCCCAGTTGTCTGATCTTATAATTAATATTATATTAGAAAATTATATTTTGGGGATTATTTGGCCGGGTTTTTTAAATATCATTTTTTCACCGATTACTCCCCTAACCATAGAAGTCGGATATATATTGGAATTTCGCCCAATTAATGTTCCGGGATTAATAACCGAATTACATCCTACTTCCACATAATCGCCTAAAACAGCTCCAAATTTTCTAAGACCGGTTTCTATTTTTTCATCTTCAAATTTCACAGTAACGTTTGATTTATCGGATTTAACATTTGAAATTATTGCTCCGGCACCAAGATGAGCTTTATAGCCTAAAACAGAATCTCCCACATAATTAAAATGCGGTACTTGCACATTGTCAAACAATATGGCGTTCTTTATTTCCGTTGAATTTCCAACAACACAATCTTTGCCTATAATAACTCCACCTCTTATAAAAGCACAGTGGCGGATATCCGCATTTTCATCTATTATGGTAGGTCCATCAATATATGCTGTATTACAAATTTTAGACTTTTTGGAAACCCATACATTTTCTTTAACTTCTTCAAAAGCATCATTCGGCAAAGATTTACCTATTTCTATTATAAAATCTTTAATTAATGGTATTACTTCCCACGTATAATTTATTTTATCAAAAATTTTATACGCCAGAGTATGATTTAAATCCAAAAAATTATTATAAAACAATTTGTTCTTTTCCATAAAATAAAATTACAATTAAATTTTCAGAATTTCAAAAATTTAATTGTAATTCCTCCATTTTCACTATAATTATTAATTAATTTTTGATGAGGGAAAAGATATTATAAACTCTGTGCTTTTTCCCAATTCACTTTTTACCTTTATGCTTCCACCGTAAGATTCAACCAAATCTCGGGCTATAGCCAATCCTAAACCTGAACCTTCAACATTCAAACTCTTTATTGAGTTGGATCTGTAATATTTATCAAATATTTTATCCAATTCATCTTGAGCTATGCCTATTCCGGTATCTCTTATCGCAATATTAACCATTCCGGATTTTTCCGAAACGTCTATATATATATTACCGTTTTTCTTATTATACTTTATAGCATTTTCTATTATATTGGTAAGTATACGTGCAATTTTATTTTCAGGTATACAAACATAAATATTTTCTGAATTTGCTTTAATATCAATAGTTATATTACGATCGTTAGCCAAAGGTGATAGCTCTTTCACATATTTGTGAATTTCTATACTTAAATTACATTTTTGGTTAGAAGAACTCTCTTCTTCGGTTCTGTTTTTTGCCATATAAAGCATGTCATTTACTTGCTTGAGTAATCTGTTTGCCTCAAAAGCGATGATATCATAAAATTCTTTAGTTGATTCTTCGCTGTGACCTCCTTTTTGAAGAAGTTCGGCAAACCCTATTATAGAGGTTATAGGGGTTTTCAAATCATGAACTATTTCAATTATTTTTTTACTTAATTTACTATTAGAGTTATCCATATTATACAGCTTCAAACATTTGTTAAATGTTATAAGCTCTCGATCCCCCTTTTAATAATTTTTTAATGAAGGTTTTAATTATTTTTTAATTCTTCTTCCGAGGCAAATCTGTATCCAACACCTCTTACAGTTAAAATATATTTTGGGTTTTCAGATTCATCTTCAATTTTTTGACGCAAATATCTTATATGTACGTCAACAGTTCTTGCATCTCCACAAAATTCCACATCCCAAACTTTTTCCATTAATTGATCTCTTGTTAATACTCTTCCTTTACTAAGCATTAACGAAGATAATAAATCAAATTCTTTCATTGTTAAATCAAGCGGTTTTCCATTTTTTAATACAGTTCTTCTGGCTAAATTTACAGTGAGTTCACCACAAATCAATACGTCATTATTTGTATTTACCATGTTTGAATACTCTGTTCTGCGAATTACAGCTTTAACACGTGCACATAATTCTTTCAAGCTAAACGGTTTTGTAATATAATCATCGGCTCCCATTTCAAGACCCAATACACAATCAACCTCATCATTACGAGCTGTTAAAAGAATAATCGGGATTGAACGAGTATCCTTATCCAATTTTAATCTTCCGCAAACACTTAATCCATCCGGAGCAGGCATAACCCAATCCAAAACAATAGCATCGGGAATACGACGTTGAACGGCTTTCAAAAGGTCTTCGCCATTGGAAAATTCTTGCGTTTCAAATCCATAATCTTTAAGCGCCAACGAAGTGAGCTTTCTAATATTTGGTTCATCGTCCGTCACATAAATAAGTCCTGTTTCTGCCATAAGTTAACAACACACTCCTAAATAAAATTAAAAAATAATTTCAAAAACATACTGATATACAATATATTTTAACATCGCCATAATTTTTTCAATTTACTAATATTATACCATAAATCAAAAAAACAATATAATTAATTATGAAATATTTAATTTGAATAATTTGATTTAAGAAATTTTTTCTCATAAACCACTACGCGGTTTAAAACATTTGGTTAAATTAATTATATTGAATGACTTTAAAGTAAAAATTGAAACAAAATATAAATATTTAAGGAACATTAAAAATAAGTTTCAAATCTATATAAAATTTCAACGTATGTTAGTATAACATTATTTAAATATTATTTGCAATAGGTTTTTGTTAAAAAAATAAGTGAAAATTTTATTTCATTTTCCTATTGACATTTATTTTTAAGTGTATTAAAATAATAATCAATAGATGAATTACACATCGCAGAATGGAGCAGCCTGGTAGCTCGTCGGGCTCATAACCCGAAGGTCGGTGGTTCAAATCCACCTTCTGCAACCAAATACAGTCCGCTTAGATAAGCCCAAGAGCTTATTCGAGCGGTTTTTCTATACAAATTTTTAAAAAATCAATCCCAAATAAAATGTATATTAACCCACTCACAATAATTTTATTGATAAGAAGCTTCGTATTTAATTCGTTAACACGTTTATTAAAATATCAATAATACAAAACACTATAACATTTATTTATTACTCTTATGCCTATTACAACTTTTACAAAGCATTTGGCAATTTTCGGGAAGAGTTTTTCCACCTTCACACCAAGGGGTTATATGGTCGGCTTCCATTTGATTTAGTTCAAAAGTATCGCCGCATCTTGCACACTTATGTTGCTGACGTTCAAAGGCTTCTCTTTTTTGGCTTTCGGTAAATGAGCGTATGCTTAAATATTTTTCTTCGCCGGTAAGTACATAATAATAAATCCCTGATTTTTTTGTAACATCATCGTCCATCATAAGGTTATTAATGCGAGCTTCCAATTCATCGGAATCAAGTATGTCGTCTTTATATTTATTATATAAAATATGCCAATCTATACCTTTCATTTCTCTCCGATAGTAAGGAAAGGTTAATTTAACCCACTGTATAACATTTCTAAAGTAGATCCAAAGTTCATTAGCGTTGGGATCATTTTGATGTTTAGACATATACTCGTCTATATTACCGTCCGAAATCCATTCCAAGGCTTTTTCGAGTATTTCTTGCCTGATAGTTGAACCTCTTACATATTTATTGGAAAGATTGTATGCAGGGCACCCTGTTTTACTGAATTTTATCTTAGCATCGGCAAGCCAAGGACCTGTATATACTGCATTTCTTAATTCTTGATCAGAAAATACGACTCCCGCAATATTAATAATTTTAAACCAATCAAGTTTTTCTTTATCGTTGCCCTCACAAAAATAAACCATAAGTTCATAATTTAAAATTTGTTCTTGATCTGTTTTGGTAAGATTGTGAAACGCCATGGCGTTACCGTCGATATCTATCGAAAAATCACCGGAAACATACTGGCAAAAACTTATGGTACGCTGTTGACCATCAATTATTTCGAATGTTCCGTCGCTGTTTTTTGCCCAATACATAACATTAAGCGGATAATTTTTGCGTATAGAGTCAATAACGGCATTACGTTTTTTGGTATTATAAACAAATTCGCGCTGATATGCAGGGCGAATATTTAATTTACCGTCATATCCCCTGACGCCTTCTTCCGCATTGTCAACGTAATTTTTTGCCACATCGCCTATCTTTATTGCTTTAAGTTTAATTTTCATTGCGCATCACCTATCCTTTTGATTATTATGCGTGCATAAATACTGGAATATAGTTGACCGGTTTTTAAATCTTTAAACGCAGGCGGTTTTTTATCAATTTTGGGGTTATATTTCTTATACAGAGTTCCTTTAGCATTCATTGTAAATTTCCCTGTTGGCTTTCCGTTTTTCAATATCTCCATTTTCTTTTCACATAAAAAATTTATACTACCAATAATACCTAGTGCAACAATCTCAAACTGCTCAGGATTGTATTTATCAATAAAAGTAATTGGGACTCCCATTGCGCCGGTATAGTCGTATGGTATATCAGAAGTCTTATCCACATTAATTGCATCATAATTGTCGTATTTTGGGTATTCTTCAGGCGTATATCTTTTATATAAAGTTAAATTTTCGTGCCGCTTTTTTATGTCAAGATTTGTAAGCCAACAAGTCCCACCTACTCCAATAAATTTTCTTCCGGTTATAGGGTCTATACCATTTACGCTTCCTCTTAATTCATAATCATAGGGGACGTAGAAAATCATGGGTTTCCCATTAAATTTATATCCTGTCCAAACTTTATTGTTTTTTATCAATGGGAAAATTTCTTTATATGTAAGTGCATTTACGTTGCCTATGATTAAAAACTTCTTTTTATATTTCATTAGCTGTGCAACGTATTCTCTGAACAGCGAAAATGGTGGGTTAGTTACCACGATATCGGCTTCTTTTAACAGCTCTATACATTCCTCGGAGCGAAAATCGCCGTCGCCTTCCAAACGAGTCAAAACATTCTTTTTGTTCCGTAAAAGCCATTCAACGTCTGCCATATCTTCTTTATTATCGTGGTTATAATCTTCAACTTTATTAATTACAATTTTATGCGGAAATTTTGTGGTTTTGTTTTCAGCGCTTTCATTATCAAATAAAGACAACTGAGTGTTGGCTATCGGGGAGTTTTTATAGCAGGTGGTAATCAGTTTTTTAAGCCCCAGATGGTTAAAATTCATAGCAAAATACTTAAAAAAATTTGACTCAAAAGGATTGTCGCAATTGCAAAAAACGGTTTTCCCACGGAATTGCTCTTTATAATGCATAAGTTCGTTTTCAATGTCAGAAAGCTGAGTATAAAATTCATCAGATTTTGCTTTTTTAGCTCTTTGAAGCGACACATTTGCCACAATTTTCCACCTCTAATCACAAAAACATATAAATATAATACAAAAATATATAAATATTACACATTATAAATCTATCTAACCAGAAAGTCAACTCTTTGCTATTGTATTATATTTAAAATGCCCAAAATATTTTTAAAATAAAAAATAACTACTAATATCCTGAATTCTTTTTAAATCAAAATATAAATAGTTATGATATTTTAAACTTTATTTATATTGATAAACGCATACGTTTTAAAGCCCCAATTGTTGGTTTTATAACAATATGGTATAATTATTAAAAAATAAAGTTAAATAATAAAAGGTGAAAATATGAAAAAAATTGTTTTGGCATCAGGCAACACCGGAAAAATAATTCAAATCAAAGAATTTTTAAAACCTTTAAATATAGATATTAAAAGTATGAAAGAATTTAATATTCAAGAACCGGTTGAAAATGGTAAATCATACGCTGAAAATGCACTTATTAAAGCTGAAAATGCTTTTTCTGTATGCGGTTTACCGAGTTTGGCGGATGATTCCGGTTTTGAACTTAATGCACTTAACGGCTTCCCCGGATTGGTTTGCGGTAGGTTTGCAGAAGCTTGTGGAGGCTATGAGCATTCTTTCGAGATACTTAATAAATGTTTAACGGATGATAAAAAGGCTTTATTCTATACTTCTATAGCTCTTGTATACGAAAAAAACGGAAAAATAATCAAAAAAATATTTAACGGAGAAATTAAAGGGAAATTTATTTTTCCTCCCAAAGGTGAAAACGGGTTTGGATATTGTCCATGTTTTATTCCCGATGGATACGATATTACTATGGCACAAATGCAAGATAACGAACGGGAAAAAATAAATCACAGAGCAATAGCCCTGAATAAACTTTATAGTTTTTTGGAAAGCGAAAATATATTTCAATAAATAAAACACTCTAACTCAAATAACAAAAATTCATTTTTTGACTTAACTTAATTTAAAAAAGGAGAAAAACTTGGAAAATTTATCAAATATCAATACCATTAAAAAAGTATTGGAAAAACACGGATTTAATTTTTCTAAATCACTGGGTCAAAATTTTATTACAAACCCCTCAATATGTCCAAACATGGCAGAAAATTGTACAAGCAATTCAAAATCGGCCATATTGGAAATCGGTCCGGGAATAGGAGTATTAACTGTGGAACTTGCCAAAAGATTTAGCAAAGTAATCTCAGTGGAAATTGATAAAAAGCTTATTCCTATACTTAATGAAACAACCGCTGAATTTAATAATATAAAATTTATTAATGATGATATTTTAAATATAAATTTAAAGGAACTCTGGAAAACGGAATTTAACGAATTTTCTGAAGTAAATATTTGCGCCAATCTTCCTTATTACATTACATCAGATATTATAATGTATATTTTGGAAAATAATCCCGGTTTTAAATCTCTTACGGTAATGGTACAAAAAGAAGCCGCTCAAAGGATTTGCGCTTTGCCCGGAACACGAAAATCCGGCGCAATAAGTTTAGCGGTAAGATATTACGGAACACCGGAAATTTTATTTGAAGTTAGCAAAGGCAGTTTTATTCCTTCGCCAAAAGTGGATTCTTCAGTAATAAAAATAAATATGAACGATTCGGTTTCGCAAAACATAAAAAACAAAACAATGTTTTTTAAAGTTGTAAAAGCCGCCTATTCCGAACGCAGAAAAAATCTTTTAAATTCTTTAAGTCACGGCTTGAAAATTCCCAAAGACAAAATAAAATCCATATTAGATTCCGTTAATATAAGCTCATCTTTGAGAGCCGAACAGCTGAATTTAGAAGACTTTATAAATATTTCGGAAAAACTGAATTAATTATTTTTACATATAAATTTCTAATCAAAATTAAAGCCTATCAATAAGTTTTTTTACTTACTGATAGGCTTGCTTTAACACCGTATGTGTATTAAACTATGCGTTTTCTCCAAAAAACCTTTTTATTTCGATTTCACCGTTTTCGGGAGAATCGGAACCGTGAATTATATTTTCACCGGTGCTCATTGCAAAATCTCCGCGGATGGTACCTGCGGTAGCCTCTTCAAATTTAGTGGCCCCCATAAGAATACGCATTCCTTTTACTACGTTTTCTCCCTCTACAATCATTCCGACAACAGGACCCGAAGTCATATATTCAACAATACCGGGGAAAAATGGGCGGTCTGCAATATGAGCGTAGTGCTCGCGAAGAATAGGTTCATCAAGGTGCATCATTTTAATATTTGAAATAGTATATCCTTTTTCTTCAATTCTTGAAATGACCTTACCCATTAATTTTCTTTTTACACAATCGGGCTTAAGCATTATGTAAGTTCTTTCTTGCGACATTAATTTTTACCTCTTCCTTAATTATAAATTTATATATTAATTTTAAATTAATATCCAATCATAACGCATTTGGTAACCTTCACCGTGGTCACACACGGGACAATCTTTAAATGCGGATTTTGACGTATAAATATATCCACAGTTCAAACAAATCCAACGTTCTTCGTTCGTAGATTCAAACAGTTGTTTAGATTCAATCAATTCAATAAATTTTCCAAATCTATCTCCATGGACTTTTTCTATTTCTGCAACATTATAAAAAAGTTTGGATATCTCATCAAATCCTTCGGCTTTGGCTTCATCGCCAAAACTCTTATAAACATCTTTATATTCCCCATACTCATTGTTTTGAGCGCATTTTAACAAATCCAAAGAATTATCATAAATATCAATCGGAAAATCGCTTTCTATGGTTATATTGGTCCCGTAAAGCGGTTTTAATTTTTTATAAAACAACTTAGCGTGTTCCTTTTCCTGTTCAGCGGTAAAAGTAAACACCTTTTCTATAACTTGAAGCCCCTCTTTTTTGGCTTGAGATGCAGCAAAAGTATATCTGTTTCTTGCTTGACTTTCTCCGGCAAAAGCTTTCATTAAATTAACTTTAGTATTACTTTTTTCAAATGATACACCCATAAGTAACTCCCCTTACATAAATAATTAATTTTAACAACTGTTATATTATAACTTATTTTTATTAAAAATCAAAATCGATTATTCACATACGGTATTTAATTTTTTTACTATCATGCTAGCACATTTATACACGTTTCCACCGCCCAAAGTAATTATTAAATCACCACTTTTGGCATTTTTAAGTATATAATCTGCAATACCTTCAAAATCAGGTATATATATTCCGTTTTTCATTTTATTAACTATATCTTCGGAATAAATATTATATATATTTGTTTCTCTGACGGGCAATATTTCCGAAATTATTGCTGTGTCAGCCAACGAAAGTGCTTGTACAAAATCGTTTAAAAACATATATGTTCTCGAATAAGTATGCGGCTGAAATATTGCCCAAACTTTATTAAATCCCATTTTAGATGCGGACCTCAAAGTAGTTTCTATTTCTGTCGGATGGTGAGCAAAATCATCCACCACGGTTATATCATTTATTTTCCCCAAAAATTCAAATCTTCTGTGTGCGCCGTTAAAATTTTTTAGAGACTGTCTAATTATTTCAATCGGTACTCCCAATTCAACACATGCAATAAAAGCCGCCAATGCGTTATAAATATTATGTCTACCCGGAACACTTAATTCTATATCCGCCAATTTTTTATTTTTATAAACAATTTCAAAACTCGGATGTTGAAGAACATTATAAATTATATTATCCGCAAAATAATCATTTTTTTCAGAAAGTCCAAAAGTAATACATTGAGCAGAAATATTTTCCGTGCATTCTTTTGCGTTTTGGTTATCTCCATTAACAATAACCAAGTGTGAAGTTTGATTTGCGAACTGATGAAATGACTTTTTAATATTTTCAAGAGTTTTAAAATAGTCTAAATGATCAGCCTCCACATTGGTAATAACTGAAATATATGGATAAAGTTGAAGAAAACTATCTACATATTCACAAGCTTCTCCGACGATAATTTCGGAATTTCCCACACAGCTGTTTCCGTTAATTTTATTTAGGGTTGCTCCGATAACAGCCGTAGGTGATTTTTCGGCATCCAAAAGTATTGATGTAATCATAGAAGTTGTTGTAGTTTTACCATGAGTTCCCGAAACTCCGATTGAGTTTTTATATTGTTTAAATATTATACCAAGCATTACGCTACGTTCCAAAATCGGAATATTTTTTTCTTTTGCGGAAATTATTTCCGGATTGGTTTCTTTAATAGCCGCAGAAAACACTATTAAATCTTGGTCGGTTATATTTTCTTTAATTTGGTTTGTGTTTACTTTAATTCCTAAATTTCTTACTTTTTGGAGCGTATCCGATTCATAAATATCAGAGCCGCTGACTTCGAATCCTTTCTCATATAAGATTTGAGCCAAAGGGAACATTCCCGAGCCGCCTATACCGATAAAATAAATTTTTTTAATGTTTTTCAAATTTGTGATTTTGCTGCTTTCCACTAAGATTTCTCCCCTATTTATACTTTAAATTATATTTACGATTTTTAAAATGATGTTTACCTTTATAATTAAATTTATTATCTTTGGAAATTTTAAAATTATTTATTAAAACTTTCAGAATTAAAATAATGCCAACCGCTATAAGCGCCCAAGAAATAACCGTTCTTAAAACACTGGGTTTACCTTCTTGAGAAGGAATGGGGTCGCTTATATTGGAAGTATCGTTAACTTCTTCTTCAGTCACACTCGGAAGATTAAATTCCACTTTTTCTTCTTCGGCTTTTTTTTCTTCAGTCGAATCGATGCTTTTTTGTGTGTTTTTATTTTTTTGACTTTTTTCTTTTTTTTCTTGATCTTCTGAAACTATAGGCCCATCATTTTGAGCATTTGTATTATTTTCCGAATTTTGATTCTGGCTTTGATTTTGATTTTGACTTACAGTATTGTTTTCCGCCGTAGGTTTATTTTCAACAGAAGGTGTAGATTCTTTCTTTTTGGTAGCGGTAGACAAAGCACTGTTTTTTAAACTATCTTTTTTGGAAGGTGATTTTGTTTCGTTATCCGACTGAGAAGTTTTTGGGGCAGACTCTTCCACCGCTCCAACTTCTAAACCGCATAGCCCAAGACATAGAAATGGCAAAACCGTCATAATGAAAATATTTATTTTGAACTTTGAAATTTTCATTGTCAATTTCCTTCCAAAATATATTTTATCTTCAAACAATATCCATTAACGCACAGATTAATTATATCATTTTTTGTCAAAAATTAAAGTATAATCTTTACCCATAAAATGAATTTTTAAAAATTCAAATTTAAAATTATTTCGTTTATATACCAAAAAAGGAGGGCTGTCTTCGAGTATTACATTCCTTGCGTTTTTTTCTACATAAATAAATCCCAATATCAATGATAAAACGTAAAAAGTTGCCATCATAGAAGTTAAAAAACATTTGCCGGATTTTTTGTCAATCATATTTATTCCTCTTTATTTTTTAAATCTTTATTTTTTCAAACCATTCAAAACTTGCGACAAAGCCTCTCCGAGCATAGCACCGGTATTAACCGCTTCTTCAAGGGTATTTGCGTCACTCCCTATTTCTATTAAAAGCGAACCCGGGGTAAGATGCTCATTATATTTTACTTTAGAAAAATTCAAAGGACGAGTTATTCCCGGGAATAAAGTTTCACAACATTTTTGTATTCTTAAAGCTAAACGTAAATTTTTCTCCCAATTTGGAAATCCTAAGCTTTTGTCCGGATCACACCCTGAAATTATCATCAACTGTGCGGCTTTTTTATCTTTATATTTAAAAGTTGGTTTAACTTTTCCCTGCTCTTTGGAACCCATACTGTCACGATGTATATCTATTACAACTTGAATTGAAGGATATTTTTCCAAATTCTCTTTAATTGTTTTGGCTGAGCGTGAATAAGACCCGTTATATGAAGGATTATCGTGATAGGTAGTGTCATGAATAGCATTTATACCATTTTCTTTTAATTTTTCAACAATCTCTCTACCCACACGAGTTACATTTTTTTCATTATCAAGAGAGCGCGGATAAAAACTTTCATAAAAAAAGCCGTCGTCTTTTTTCATGTATGATTCTGATGTATGAGTGTGAAAAATTAAAACCTGAGGCTCTTTGGTATTAGTTATGTTGATTTCCGGAGCTTTATTAAGTTCAGCTTGAATATCAATATCCTGGCCCGTTATATTTTTTAAATAAAAATTTTCAAATTTTGTTCCGCCGGCGCCGATATTGGTTTCTATTATTTTATACTTTGCTTCATCCGGAGAATGATATTCCGAATTATTATCGGAATCGCCTTTAAAATCAGGCAATTTAATGTTACTCGGAGAATAGGCGTTTGAATTAACAGAAAAATTTGTCTCTTTATTATTGTTACCATAAAAATCTTTTATATTTATTTTTTCCGAGTTATTGTCAAAAATATTTTTTGAAAATGCCAGTGGCTTGAAATTACTTTTATAAAAAAAATAGGTCGCCGCAAACATATTTATTTTTTCCGTATTTAAAGGAAAATAACTTTTTGTTTTCAGCCCTATACACACAGAAGCAGAAATCAAGGTAAATATTGCTAAGGTATCGGAAGAAATATTTACAATCTTTTTTTTTAATACGGCGTTCAAAATTCGAACCTCCCGTTTATTATATAAAAAATAGTTTTGTTTATACTATGTTTATTAATCAATCAATGAAAATATTCAAAAGCAAATATCAAATACAATTTATAACTTTAATAAAAGCATTTGAATAAACACTCATTAAAATCAATATAATAAAATAGTATTGATTTATTACTAGCAAAATAGTATAATAAAAATTAATGTGGCTCGTTGGTCAAGCGGTTAAGACACTGGCCTCTCACGCCGGTAACATGGGTTCGAATCCCATACGAGTCACCATTAGTATATTTTTTTGAAAATATACTTGACATACTTTTCAAAGTGGTTATAATTAATACTGTAAGCGATGTTTCAAAATTTATATTCCTCCTTAGCTCAGTCGGTAGAGCATGCGGCTGTTAACCGCAGGGTCGTTGGTTCGAGTCCAACAGGGGGAGCCACTTAACCCCCACTTCTGGGGGCTTTTTTCATTTCATTAAAACTATTGTTGAGTACTTGACAATATTCCATAATGTGTTGTAAACTAACTTGTGGTTCTTATAAATATAATATATCGAAAGAGAAAATAGTTATGAGCAAAGAAATCGAGATACGTAATGAACTTTTTAATAAAGAAGAGGTCATGAAATTTTTTGAAGAAAAAGGCATTGTGTCTGTAAAAGATAAACATCAAATTGATACTTATTACGATAATCCGAAAGACAGTTTTTTCAAAAATCCAGATCACGTAACAAAATGGATTAGGATAAGAGAAGAAAATGGGAATTTGAGTTTTAATTATAAACATTGGCTTCCGGAAGATGCAGAAATTTGTACGTATTGTGAGGAAGAAGAGTACGATATAAACTCAAAAGAAGAAATGTCCGTATATTTGAAAAAATTCGGATTTGGCACTAATTTTGTCCCGTTTATAGTCGTGGATAAGCTCAGGAGATGTTTTTTATATAAAAGCTGTGAAATAGCAATAGACAACGTTAAAGATTTAGGCGTTTATATTGAAATAGAATATAAAGGCAAGAGTGATAAAATAGATGAAGTAAAAACTCTTTTAAACGAAATGCTTGTAGAAATAGGCGCAAAAGTTGGCCCTGCTGACTACAAAGGCTATGCGTATAATATTTTAAAACGTAAGCAGGCATAGAAAAAACACTCTGTTTTTAAGGGCCAAATTTAATATCCTACAAGATTACATTTAGACATCTTTTGAGGTGTCTATTTTGCTTTGTCTTGAAAAAATTTTTTGGAGGAAATGAAAATGCAAATATTTTTACTTTTAATAATCTTTATTTTAATTTATACAGTAATTTATCAAGGAAAAGAGATACGAGATCTTGAACGTAAAACTTTGGATGCGTTTAGGATCTATGAACAAATCACAATCTGTTTTAAGATGTAAACCATCAAAACATTATTATAAAGTTTCATGCAAAGATTTGGTAGCATCTGGAATAGAACGAAAAGGAACAGAATTATGGCCTCTTATGATTGAACATGCATGGGGCATACATTTAAATCATGAATGTAAAGAATTAAGCAAAAAACAAAATATATTACCAATGCATTGGGGAGCGCCGAAAGGAAGCTGTCCATTTCCGGAAGTAAAAGGCATAACCGGTTCAGAAACATTAATTGCAAAGTATGCTGAAGGTATCTATAACAGCATAGCAATGGCCACTTTAACCGGTGAGACAGTTAAAGTTGAGCCGGTTCCATTAGATAAAGATTCCACATTAAAATATTTAAGCTCACTTAAAGGTAAATCAATAATTAATGTTTTTAAAGGTCGAAAAGATAATGCGGAAGCTGAAAGAAAAAGCAGTAAATACACAGACCCCGAAACCGGCAAAAACTTTATGGTTTTCTCAGGACACGCTATTTCAGTAATAGATGTATATGCTAAAGGCGGTACTTGGATAGTAAAACTCCACGATACTATGAATTCAGTTGGAGATAAAGGAATATTCCATTTATCACTAGATGACTTTAATAAAGAGTTCGATAATATTATATTGTCAGATGTATAAAGTTAAAACAAAACAAATCAGCGAGTTGTAATAGGTACTATACGCTATTACAACTCGCTTTTTATTTATATGGTACTCACACCAGATACTAATTTACTCTAATTGGCTACTATCAAGCTTTACAATCCATTTTCATTTTTATCTTTGGTTTTTAAATCTAACAGTTATTTATACAAAAATCCGATATTCACCATCGAATATCGGATTTCAAAATTCAATTTAATTTTATTATTTTACATCTCTTCTATAGAAAGAGAAAATTCCCAAAGCAATAGAGGCTACGATAAACGCTCCTGAAACAATCAGACCAACATTAATATCTTCTTGCATAATACTTAAAGAAAGGTATTTTGTAAGATAAGTTGAAGGCCAATATTTTGCTATATCAAAATTTTCTAATTTACACCATTCTTTAAGTCCAAAGTTAACTACCGGAATAATAAGTGAAGGGAACAATATGGTTATTCCTAAATTTGTAAAAGCAGTCCCTCCGGTGTGTCTTATCATAAATCCAAACATCATAAAGAGAGATTGAAGAGCGATTTCTGCAACTAAAAACAACCCTAACATCTTAAAAATATCCAAATAGGTGCTTCTTGTAAGTTCTCCTGTTCCCCACATTATGCTTCCCATTGTAAAAGAACATCCGGCGCAAAGAATAATATAAGTAACGGAAACAAAAATTCCAATAATTATTTTGGATAAGTAAATTTGATATCTTTCAATTCCTCTGGAAGCAATATTTTTAATAGTTCCGTGAGAAAATTCACTTGGAATAAAAATCGAATTCATAATTGTAATAAATAACGTTGCTTGTCCGGTACCGGTAACCAAAGCGAAAATTCCGTCATATCCAAGCACTGAAGCATTTATTCCCAATTCTGAATTTATTGCTGTATTAAGTAATATAACGCCCAAAACAGATAATAATGACGCCAAAATTCCACAAATATAAAACGATTTAATCCTGAATAATTTATAAAAATCGGATTTCAACAAATTAATCATTATTATTTCTCCCCTTCCATTAATTTAATAAAGTAATTTTCATAGTCCCCTTCTTCTTTACTCAAAAATTGAACTATTACTTCATTTTTCTCCATGACATTATTTATCTCAACTAACTTATCAAGTTGTTCATAAATATATATGCAATTATCTTTGCAATCCAAATCGTTTATTCCCAATTGATTTTTAAGTACATCAACCGCTTTTTCAGGGTCATTAACAATTATTTTAATGGAAGGCTTAACTTTTTCTCTTAACTCCTCTGAGGTAAACTGATCAATCAGAGCACCATCGGAAATTACTCCATAAGCAGTGGATATTTTTGCCAATTCACCTAAAATATGGCTGGAAATTAAAATTGTAATTCCCGCTTCCTTATTTAATTTCAAAATCAGCTCTCTTATATCCTTAATACCTGTTGGGTCAAGACCGTTAATAGGTTCATCCAAAAGTAAAAATTCGGGATCGCCCACCAAAGATAACGCTATTCCCAGTCTTTGTTTCATTCCCAAAGAAAAATTTTTAGCTTTTTTTCTACCTGTATCACTCAGTCCAACAATATTCAAAAGGTCATCGGTAACACTTTTATCTTTTACCCCTTTTAATATACGCTGAACTTCAATATTTTGTCTTGCGCTTAAATAAGGATAAATAGCAGGGTTTTCAATAACGGTACCTATTTTTTTACGTCCGTCTTGAACGTTTTCACTTCCGAAAAGTTTAAAACTGCCGGATGTGGGATTATTCAAACCGACAATCATTTTAATTGTGGTTGTTTTTCCCGCACCATTTTTACCGATAAATCCATAAATATCGCCTTTACGAATTTTAAGGTTTACATGATCTACAGCGTTTTTACGCTTATAAGTTTTAGTAAGGTCCTGCGTTTCCAATACATATTCACTCATAAAACATCCTCCTTAAATAAAATATCTTTTCAATGATTATGCTATCTCAAATAAACAAATTAGTCAAGTTTTTTAAATAAAAACAATTTCACTACATTAATCAAAAACCATCAATAATTTTTCAATTCATTAAACAAAAATACAGCAAAGTCATTTACAGCCAATTCAATATATAGTGCGTAATACGACGGATTTAATTATTTTTTTGCCATTCCTCTTTTGTAATATAAGTAAAATGTTCAGTTCTGACATCTCCCATTAAAACACAAGGTTTATTTTCATCGGTATGATGAAATTTAAAACCGCATTTTTCTTGACAACGTTTGGATTTCTCGTTTCCATCATAATAACCCGACCACATTGCAGTATAGCCCAAGTCTTCAAAAGCGTGCTTTTGCAATGCCCGTACTGCTTCCGGGATATATCCGTTTCCCCAAAACGGCACACCAATCCAAAATCCCACTTCAACTTCAGTAGCACTTGCCGTTGTACGAGGAGACACTAAACTTATACTTCCAATGGCACAATTATCTTTTTTTAAACATACCGCATATGTTTCATCCGCAGATAGCACATTTTTGATAATATCAAGGCTATTTTCAACACTTGTATGAACCGGCCATCCTGCGACAGGCCCAACAGACGGATCTTTTGCATATTCATATAAACTCTCTGCATCAGTTTCTTTCCAGGGGCGAAGAACCAACCTTTGAGTTATTATTTCATTTTTCATGTGTTTTACCCCTTTGTTAAATTACACTCATTTCTTAAACATATTTATTAGCCGAAAAATTTTCATGCAAATTTTTAACTAAAATTGAAGCAATTGGGCCGGCTGATTTTATTCCGAAATCGCCATTTTCCACTACAACGGAAAAAGCCACAGGAAAATTTTTATCATACGAAAATCCGACCATCCAACCATGAGGTAATTTGCCCTCTCCCACTTCGGCCGTACCTGTTTTTGCACACATTGGAATGCCCCCAAAAAGTGAATCGCCATATTGATTTTTCATGGTATAACGCATCATTTCTTTAAGTTTATTTGCAGTAGCAAAGTTCATCAGTTGTTTGCTGGATTTTTTGGGAGGAATTATAGAAGAAAAAGATAAATCCGAAGATACCGATTTTATAATTTTTGGTTCGATCGGAGTACCTTGATTTGCGATTGCCCCCATTACCCTCAACATATGTAAAGGATTTACTTTATCTGTGTACTGTCCGATTCCGGACCAACCCAAATCCGCTTTTGAAGCATTATCAACATCATATTCACTATGAGCAATTTCAATTCCGTCTAAATACTGAGGCTGATTAAACCCAAATTCTTCCATTTTTGATTTCATTTTTACTTTTCCGAGTTCAATTGCAATATCACTAAAAACTATATCACATGATTTTGAAAGTGCGTTTTTTAAGTCTATATCTCCATGCTTACTCATACACGTTACTTTTTCGCCGTCAACAATTTTTACCTTGTTGCAGTTAAAAGTACGTCTTTCCACATCGCCTATTAAATCAAGTCCTGCGGCAGTAGTAAAAATTTTAAATATTGAACCGGGAGTAAAAGATGACGAAATAGCTCTGTTAATATATACTCCATCATATTTTTCACTATCTTCCTTCGACAAATCCGGGCGGTTGTTTACATCATATGTCGGTAAACTCACCATGCAAAGCACTTCTCCGGTTAAATAGTTATAAGCTATTGCAGCGCCTTTTTTATCTTTAAAGCTTTTTGAAACAACACCGCAAACTTTACTGTCGAGAGTTAGCTTTATATTTTGACTCATGTTCAATATTTTAGGTGCGCCAAAACCGGTTATGGGATTGTACCCAAAAAGTTCGGTGCTATATCGGCTTTGTACGGAGGTGGGTATTAAAACAGAACCGTCGCCAACAGTATGAAGCATAGCTTTTCTTATATTTTCGTCTTCATTGTATACTCGTTTACCATCTAAAGTTTGCGCCAATATGACATCATTCACATCCAATATTTTTCCACCGGACATCGAATTTTCCGAAAGGTGCCTGTTAATAGGTGAAAACGCCCATGAATTCGATTTTGTTACAAATTCAAAAATAAAAAAACTTATTCCGGCAAAAAACATGAATATAATTATATAAATGGTTATTGACCTCAATTTTGTCCTTTTCAATTTTCATGTCCCCCTTTCCGCATTTACTTTTCAACAATTTTATACCATCTATCGTTTCAGCCCGTATGTCCGTTCGTCAGAAGCTTTAATAAACGCCAATAAACCCCATACTGAAATTAAACTTGACCCTCCCAAGCTTATAAACGGAAGAGTAACTCCCGTAAGCGGGAAAATATCAACCACTCCAAAAACATTCATCATCATTTGGAAAACTATCATCCCCGCAGCACAGCAAGATGCTATTGAATAAAGTGCAGAACGACTTTTTATACTGGCTTTTCTTGCGTAAATACCCAAAAAAGCAATACTTAAAAGTACAAGAAGTGCCAAAACAACACCCCATTCTTCACAAAGCATCCCAAACACCAGATCGCTCGGAGCGGCAAAAACATACTTTAAACATCCCTTGCCAAGTCCCAATCCAAGCAATCCACCACTGGCAGAATACGTTAAAACTCTTGTTTGCTGATATCCGGTATCATTAATGTGTTCCCAAACATGTCTCCATGCAGAAAAACGAGTCACTATATACGGTTTAAACTTAAGAATGAACAAAAACCCCAATGCTGCCGCCGCACAAGTTAAAAATACCGTTCTTATACTTCCCGAACGCATAAATGCAATCAATATAAAAGTAATAAAAAATATACTTGCGGTTCCAAAGTCACCCATTAAAAACAATGCGCCCATACATAAAGCGGAAAAAATTATAAAGCCGGTCAAATTTTTTGTGGTTTGAATTCCTTGCAAAGTTGAAGTACCGAAAAAAATAAATGCCACTTTTACAAGTTCGGAAGGCTGAAAAGAAAATCCTCCAACTGTTACCCAATTTTGAGATCCGTTTTTCACTTTACCAAAAATCAAATTTACCGCCAAAAGCAAAACTGCCGCTACAGCTATATAGGGCCTGAATTTCATAGCTATATCCGGTTCTCTTATAAAAAACAAAATAACATTAAAAAATATAATTCCCACGCTTAAAGCTATAATTTGTGTATAAGCCTCTTGCATGTCAATGGTACATAAATTCATAATTCCTATTCCGCTTAAAAAAATTCCCAATGTTTCAAGTTCAAAATTTGCCCTACGAAACGCAAACGTTATTATAAAATAACTTATCCAAGTAACACCAAATAAAAATCCAAAAATTATCAAAGGATTATATTGAAATGTTTCTGTTGCAAAACATGCTCCAACAGCAGCTAAAAATTGAAATATACTTACTAATATCAAAATAGAAACACCGGAATAAGAATGAATTTTTTGCTTTCTTAAGGTGTTTTTTTTATTTGAACGAAGAATATCCGCTTTATGTAATTCGTAATCTATTCCACCGATTTGTATTACATCATCTATATATACTTTTTCACTGTTTTCAATACGTTCACCATTTAAAAACACACCGCCTTTAGAGTTGGTATCGGATATTATCCAGCCTTCGTTTCTTCGGCAAAAAACCGCATGGTCACGCGATGCCGTCGGGCTATCCACCACTACATCACAATGTTTATCTCTTCCTAAAGAATTTTCCCAGTAAATAATAGGGATTTTTTCACGAGTAACACGATTATAAAGCGCAACCAAAGGGTATTCGGGGCTTAACGTTTCGAAAAGCGATCTAAAACAATAATAAATAATTAGTATTCCTAAAAACGGTAGTATTATTTGAATTGAATATAAAAACACAGCAAAAAACATATTTAAATTTAATCACCTCGCTTATTATCTTTTGACTCTACGCAAAAATGATTTTGCTACCCGCCGTAAATCTTTATATTCCTGCGTTCTGCTAAATAAAATTATATTTAAAACATTAGGTATTACAAGACACACCAAACTATTCACAAATATTTGAGATATAAGCTTAGATGTATTGTTCTTAATATGAATCAAAGCAGAAATTTTTTCGGAAATCCAATAAATCACATTAGAATTACAGCAAATCCAATTACATACAATGTAAGAAATACACACATATACTACAGTTAAAACAGTATACATCAAAAATTTATAGTGATAAGATTTTACGGATGTTTTAAATATACCATCATAAACAAGGTACGGTTGAACCCAGTAAGGAATCGCCATAATACCTATAACATTACCAATCATTACCCCGATAATTCCCAAAGGAGTTACCAAAAGCCATGAAGAAGCAAATGTTATTAAAGCGCCTATAACCGCTAAATATTTATCCTGATCATATATTCCCGCACTAACTTTCGCCATACCGATTGACTGGCGCATACCGTAAATATATAAATAAGAAGCAAGAGAAATGGTTGTTAAAATATTAAACGCAGAATTTTCACCTATCCATAATCCTATAAAAGGTGTGGCTAAACACATAAATGCCGTTGTGATGAAAGAATAAAGTATAAAATTCAAAAAATATAAAGTATTAAAATTATCAAAAACTTTTTTACGGCTTGAAGTACTTAAGAGATTTCCGAAACTCGCCAAAACTCCGTTAAAAATTTCATTTGTTACCGTTGTTAAAGCCATAACAATGAGCATATAGTTACAATAAATACCGTTTTCCCTAAGACTTACAAAATATACAATTATCAAGCTTGAAACGGTAGTCGTTCCAAATCCCGAAATTTTATGCAATAACAACGCCTTTATATTTTTAAAAAGCTCTTTCTTTTCTATATCCGGCATTTTCTTTTTTATTTTTAAATTTATAAAACTATATTTCTTATCAAAACGACATGAAATAATTATATTTTCCGCAAGGCGAAAAACTATTTTACAAATAAGGTAGGCTTCAAAAGAAGCAAACAACTTTAAAACAGCTATTTGAGAAACAAATAATAAAATTTGAGCCACTATATGTATAATATTATTCACATAATTTTTTTGGTCGGCAATAAACATTGCTCTTTTATGAGAATATAAATAAGACGCCACCACGTCAATGACATAGAGCATAAATATTTGTGCAAGCCAAATTTTTGAAAAATCCTCTTTTATAGGCATAACTACAAAATAAGATAAAATCAAACCCAAAGCCCCTACTACAGAAGCAATTACAATATAACATTTACGCAAAAAGCCTAAAATGATTGCAACTTGTTCCCAATTTTCTTCCGCAATGGGTTTGTAAAGCTTGTACACTATTCCAACTCCAAGCCCCAATTCTACGATTGCAAGAGCAGAAACCACGTTTAAAAACGCACCTTCGATTCCCACTATTTCCAATCCTAAAATTCTGGCAAAAAGCTGACGGGTTACAAACGAACCCACCATAATTATGCCGTAAGATAAACAACTTACAAATATATTAATCAAAGAATTTTTTGTTCTCATATTTTTACCTGTCCTTAAGATTTAGTTGAAGACTTATTGATAGCATTCATAATATATCCCAAAAACAGCCAAAAAACAAATGAGCCGACTGTGGTAATAAAAAGAATTTCAGAAACAAACATTCCCGAAGCCGCTACACAAAGAGCAGAAATAACCAAAGAGTTAAAAAAAACATCATTAACTTTAAAATTATTTTTCACATAGTATTTTATAATATTAAATGCCGACTTAATTAAGAAAAATCCCAGTAAAAATGCTCCGCTTACACCAGTATATAACAATGTCGCAACATAAAAATTATGAGCATCATATCCGCGTTTTACTATGAAAGCTTCCGGCAAAACATCTTTTGCATAAACAAGTGCGTTTCTGGGAGAAGCACCAAATACCCACGATGTTTTAAAAATATCTATTGCGCTGGACCAAATTCTGAACCTTAAATTTGATATATCACTACTTTGTTCCACGTCCGGTCTTTCCATAGAAATTTTATGAAGAATAAATTTATTTTTTTCATTACCGTCTGCATAATTTTTAAAAAGCGGTTCAAAAAATGACGGAATATAAGAAAATAACATCCTAATATATTCAATTGCGTAATGAACCACCACGCACAAACATAAAGCGGCTATAATACGAACAAATATCCAATAAAATTTGTCTTTGGGTTTTAAACGATAGCTATAAACGATGCCCGCAAAAAAAACAACCAAAAGCAAACACACTTCACCTGTTCTTGAAGCGCCCAGAACTATATAGAAAAATTGAATTACAATATTAACAATACATACAACACGCATCCATTTTCTTTGATTTTCATAATTAAGAATGGCCACAGAAAAAATCATAGTCAAAATAGAAACCACAGACGCATAATTAGGATCGGAAAACATTCCGAAAAGACGATTTTCAATGCATCCTAAAAGTATGCGCGTACCATGCATGTAAAAAATATTGGAATACTGAATAAAAAAAGTTCCAATAGAAATCAAAGCAAAAAACAACCAGAAAATAATTATTACTTTTTGAAATAAAATTATTATTTTACGGCTTTTTTCCTCACCGGTAACTTTAGTAAACGGATATAAAAAGAATAAACTTATGGCAATGGAAATCAATGCTTTTAAATTTTCCGCCCAGCCATAACGTATCAACATTAAACATGAAATAACACAAGAACAAAAAAACAAAATCAGCCAAATTATGTTTTCTGTTTTTAATATATTTCTTTTATTCATAAAATCCATAAATACAAAAAACAACGAAGAAACAGATATACCCATAAAAATCAGACCATCAACCGCATGGGGCATTATCCAATAAAGACTTACAAATCGCCCCATAAGCATTAATGAAAAAAACAATAATATTAATTTTTTCAGTTTATCATAATATTTTGTATCGGCTAAAGTTACAAAACTCATTAAGTTCCTCCGTGTTTAATAAATAATCACTTATAATTTTATTATAAGTTGTTTCCATTTACCTATTATCTTTGATTTTTCAAATTTTTCAACATTGATCTGAGAATTTTGGGAAAATCTTATTCTCAGTTTTTGATTTTCGATTAATTCAGATATCTTATTTGACATTTCCGTTATATTATAGCACGGAATTAAATATCCGTCCACGCCATTTGAAATAATTTCCGAAGGTCCGGCAATACAATCAAAGCTAACGCCGGGCAAAGCGTTAACTTTAGCCTCTAACAGTACCAATGCAAACCCCTCTCGGTATGAGGTAAGAACAAAAATACCGTAATCTTTATACTTACTGTACATATTATCGGCAAGTCCCATTAATTTAATGTTTTTTTCTAAATTTAATTTTTTGATTTTAATGTTAACTTTTTCAAATTCAGGTCCATCTCCGTAAATGTGCCATTGCCAATCAGGATTTTTTTCAAACACTTTTTCAGCAACATCAACTAACATATCAAAACCTTTTTCCGGAGTAAATCTTCCGGAAGAGAGTATTAATTTGGAATTCTCGTTATAATCACCCGTAAATTTTAAAACCCCATCATCAATAAAATTAGCAATAACTTCAATCTTATTTGCGGGTATTTTAAATGTTTTTATATATTCATTTTTTGTGGATTCAGTCAGCACAACGGTTTTATTACTCAGCTTAGCCCCAAGGTTTCTGAAAAATGTAGCTTTTTTATCACTAAGTTGGTTGCTGAGTGCACCATGGTCACAAAAAACAAACTTACTCTTAACAAATAACTTTACAGGTAAAATTATAGGCGGAATATAATGCCCTTCCATAAAAATTACATCAAATTTATTTTCTTTAAAAAATCTTTTCAATTTAAAAAACGAACCAAGTATTATATTTTTTACTCGGTCGCCGGGATTATTATTCAATTTATGTATTTTCACAGAAACATCAAAATCGTAGTGAGGCTTTAATCCGGTATTACATATGGAAAGAATTGAGATTTCATAATCTTTACACATTTCATTACACAACGAAGACATAACCCTCGTTATTCCGCCCATATCTTCAATATTAAAACACACAAAACACAGTTTTTTCATATTTTAAACTCTCAACTTTACTTATTTTGATAACTTTAAAACCATTTTTTTATAAATACTTTGATTTAAAAATAATATGGCCACAGCAATTTTCCTTTTTAAAGAAAAATAAGGATTAAAAATTATTTTTAAAATATTTTTCTTAACAAAGCTCAAAATCTTATTATATTCTTCGCTTTTAACTTTCTTCTCGCTGATTATCATTTTGTCCAAAACATAAATATAAGACCAAATGTATCTAAATTCCGCCTCTTTAATTAATTTTGGATATTTTTTTACTATCCAATCCAAGTGATTGGAGTATGCTTCTATAACAAACATATCTTTAACACTGAACTCCGATGTGGTAATACTGTTTTCGTGACGAACATAGTAATATTTTATATTGCTGTCATATACAACTTTTTTAGCTTTGGAAAGAATTACGGGAATTAAAAACGCATCTTCGGAAGTTTTGTTTTCGGGAAACCGCTCATTATCAAAAAGATGAATATCGAATAACTTATTTACGGGATTAACCGAAAAAACAGTGCTTTTTAAAGACTCACTCAAAGCTTCTTCTCCGGTTAAAATACCGCTTCCTTCAAAATTTGTTTGTTTTTTTCTTTCCTCTTTACCGTCATTTTTTAAAAAGCAATTTATTATTCCGCAAATCGATACGTCGGCTTTTGCTTTTTTTAAGTTATTGTATAAAAATTCATACATATCATCTGACAAGTAATCATCACTGTCAACAAACCCCACATAATTTCCTTTGGCTATATCAAGCCCGGCATTTCTTGCACCGCTTACGCCTTTATTTTCTTGATGAATTACTTTTACCCGTTTATCATTTAATTTAAATTCATCACAAATTTCAGGACTTTTATCCGTAGAGCCATCATTCACAAGTATCAATTCCAAATCAGAGAAAGTTTGACTCAAAATTGAATTTATACATTTTCTTAAATATTTTTCACAATTATATACGGGAACAACTACACTTATTTCAGGCATTTCAATCTCCCCTATTTATAAATTCCATTTAAAAACAGTTTTAAAAGGGGTATTCAAGTCTGTTTTAAATACTCTGTGTATTTCCGCCACAGAATTTACAGCATCATCTTCATAAACAATTCTTACTATCCGTTTTTGAAATTCAGGATTTTCCAAAAGTTTTACAGCGTTTTCAAAATCTATCCTTCCGGAACGGCTGGAGCCTATTAAAGTCAACCCTTTTTCCAAAACATCACGGGTATTTATGGCAATCTTATTTTCGCTAACACCCATCAACATCACAGTCCCTTGAGGGTTAATATAGCGTATAATATCATCAATGGCATAAAAGCTACCTTCTCCGCCCGCACACTCAAAAGCGTGGTCTACACTAAAATTTTTCGGGAGTTCGTCGGAGATATACGCTTCATCCGCAAAAGTAAATTGAG
Organism: uncultured Clostridia bacterium; assembly: GCA_937912175.1. Classification (GTDB taxonomy): domain Bacteria; phylum Bacillota; class Clostridia; order Oscillospirales; family Acutalibacteraceae; genus UMGS1491. The sequence goes on along the minus strand of CALDOU010000034.1, from coordinate 26,915 downwards.
ATAATTTATAAGCATCTTTACCGATTACACATAATTTGGAATTCGGAAATGTTTGTTTTAAAATACAGGCCACAACATATGCAAGGCTTCCATCACCCCATATTCCGAAACATTCACGATGATTATGTGCGTTAAGTTTAAGCCTGCTTACTGCATGAACTCCAACACTTATAAACTCACATATAGCGGCAAACTTGTCCGGTACATTTTTAATTGAAACAATCCTGTCAGGAGAAAGATTAACAAATTCACGCATAAATCCATCTTTCCCGCTCGACAAAAACCCTGAACCTTTTTGGTAATTTTCAAATATCTCTTTATCTTCATTAGGTGACTTAACGTTAGGAATCATTACTACTTTTTGACCACAAGAAAAAGTATGGGTAGGGTCATACAAAACCTCCCCCACGCATTCATGAATTAATGCCATGGGGAGCTTGGTTTTTAATTTGTTAATATCACGCATTCCTCTGTAATAACGTTGATCAGCATGGCAAACGGCCATACAAAGCGGTTTTACAATAACGTTATTTTCGGTATTTACATCCTCATATTTTACAGAAATAACTCCGGGGCTTATTAGCTGATATATATAATTAATCACTCTTAAATTCCCCCAAGAATAGCCGAGGCTATTTTGTAATCACTCACTGTTGTGATTTTAATATTAAACGCATCGCCTTCCACCAATTTTACGGGTTTGTTTCTGAAAGTAAAAATTTTACAACAATCCGTAAGAACACTTTTTTCTTCTTCCGTTAAATCATTATATAATTTTTTCATTTCCGACATTTTGAAGCTTTGAGGCGTTTGTCCCTGATACATGTTCTTTCTTTCCGGAACGCAGGAAATAAATTTTCCGTCTTTCGATTCAATAATCGTATCAATAGCAGAAACAACCGTATCGCTGGCTCCGCATTCTAAAACGGCATCTATATTTTCATTTATCATTTTAAGAGTAACAAACGGGCGAACGGCATCGTGGCTTACTAAAATATGTTCTTCGCTTTTGCCATGTTTTTTTTCTATCGCATCAATAATATTAAGAACCGTTAAGTTTCTGTCGGCACCACCCGGAGTTATAAAAACTTTGCTTTGATTTATATTATATTTTTGAAGAAGATCTTCGGCATACCCAACCCAATCTTTATGAATCCCCAAATAGATATAATCTAATCTTTCACACAAAAGAAATTTTTCCAAAGTATGAATTATTATAGGCTTATTATTTGGTCCAAGTGGCAAAAACTGTTTGGGTAGCCCCGAAAGATTCATCCTGTTCCCCACTCCGCCGGCAACAATTGCTCCAAATATCATTTTATTTATCCTCCTGATTTAAAAACCAAAATATTTTTAAATTTATTATAGGTTTTCCCCTTTTGATAAATCCATATATATTATATCATGGTGTGCAACTTGTTTTTCTTTTGGCGGAAGTTTCATATAATCACCAAAAGCTATCTTTAAATATTTGTCATATCCTACCGGAACGGGCATTTGGTACCCTTCAAACTCCTTGTAAACAAACTTGGCAAATATTTCTTTAGGGTACTCATTTTTCATATAGTGAGGTCCTGCACAAAGCTCTGTAATATATTTGGAATCCTTAATGGGATACTTGCTCATTTGTTTTTCCGCAAATTGCCAAATTTTATTTTTTAATTTGTTTCCCGGTACTAAAAACAATAATGTTTTACATATCAAAGACATTATTCTTCCATGATTTACCGGCACCATTCGTGAACAATAAAGAGTAAAAATCATACTCCACATCATTTGAATTTTTCTTTTCACTCCCAAAGGAGCGCATCCATCCAAAGGAAGAACATCAATCATCACACCTTTTGTGCCGTCTTTCCCTTTTTGCCAAGGTCTCACAACAGTTGTATTGTTATCTACAATTGTTGTCATAACATTACCGATAAACTTATCTGTAGTTGTCCTGTTACATGAATATTTTTGGGTATCGGCATATTTATCCCATAGATTATGTAATTTTTCATAGTCTTCTCTTGGCATAAACACATCAATATCATCATCCCACGGAATAAATCCTTTGTGACGCAATGCTCCGATGCAACAACCTCCGCAAAAATAAAATAAAAGATTATGCTCTTCACAAAATTTTTTAAAATAAAGTAATATTTCCAAACTTTTGAGTTGAAGTTCCCGCAGCTGTTCGTTATTCAATTCTATAATTTTATCATCTTTAAAATTCAATACTAAAGACCACCTTAAAATTAATTAAAATCAGTACTTAAAAATTTAAATATGCCACTCCAAAAACCTAAACCGTAAGAAATATGAATAACCAAATGCGCCCACACCAATTTAAGTTTATTTATTATACCGACCGCATATTTATTTATACAAGAAAAGCACAAATTAAGTAAAAAATATAAAGCTAAAATTCCGATAAAAAATCCCAACACAAATTTAGGAATCGGCAAAAAAAGATCAGCGGCAAAAAGCAACAACAAAAACACTAAAAATGCAACAAAAGCCATAGGAATTAAATGTGCTATTCTTGAAGGCTTGTGGTGTTTTTTAATAACAGCTACTTTCCATTTTCCATATTCAAAATATTGTTTGAAAAGTTTTGAAAAACTGTCTTTCGGATAATAAACACTCCTTATTTTAGGGGTAACAAAAATTTTATCACCTTTTTCCGTAATTCTGAAATTCAAATCATCGTCTTCACTTCTGGGCAATCGTTCATCATACATTCCGATATCAATTAAATACTGTCTTTCAAATGAGCCCCAAGCAACCGTATCGGCAAAACCTTCATAATTTTCTTTATAATGTTTACTCCCGCCCAGTGCAAACGGTGAATTATACGCCGCGGCCACTATTTTTTGAGTAGCATTTTTCCCTTTTACCACAGTGGTTCCGCCTACGTTCGCTGCTTTTGTAATTTTTAAATATTCTATACATTTTGAAATATAGTCCTCCGCATACCAAGCATGAGCATCCATACGAACTATATATTTTCCAGTGGAATTATTAATTCCGATATTTAAAGCGTATTGTACTGTTTTATTCGGGTTATTCAACAATTTTATAAAATCATATTTTTTCCTATACTCATTAATAACATCTAAAGTTTTATCTTCAGAATTTCCGTCAACAAGTATAATTTCCAAAAATTCTTGAGGATAATCTTGCCTTAAAAGTGAATTTAAACATTCATTTATATATTTTTCCTCATTTAAAACAGGTATTACTACCGAAACTTTATCAAAACTCATGAAATTCTCCGTAAAATTAATTTATATATTTTTATAAAGTAAATTAATTATAAAGTTTTCAAAAAATTATGTAAATAGATTTATTTATTATATATTTAAAGCCAGCTAATATTGTGAAATCACATAAACATACTAAAATTCTGCGTCTAAAATTATTTTTAAAAATAAAAACAGTATATCTTGACAACAAAATACAAAATAATGTATAATATCGGATGTATATTTTTCATGGCATTAAGTTATATAAAGTCATGAATAAAAACAGATAGGAGGGAAGCAAGTGGCCGAGGAAATTAAAACACAAGATGTTAATACTGAAGAAGTTAAGCCTGCGGAAAATGAAGAAAAACCAAACAAAAAGTTTGAATCTTTGGAAGCTGCGCTAAGACGCTTTAAAAGACAAAGCTCCGGAATAATTTCCGAAGTAAGAAAAAGAGAAGCATACGATAAACCCTCCGTAAAAAGAAAGAAAAAATCCAAAGAAGCTCGCAAACATAAGAAAATGGGCAAATTTGGAATTAACAAATGGTAATTCGAGCAACCCGTTAATATGGATTTTACCCCCTCGGCATGTGTAATGCGTGAGGGGGCATTGTATATAGTAATAATTATTAAAAAATTCACAAACAATTCAAAGGAGCGCAAAATGACCCTTTTCAAACCAACATATTTTACCGCAAAAGTATTGGATATAGATATAAATTTTCTTAAATCAAATAATTTCGAAGCTATAATACTGGATATAGATGATACATTAGTACCGCATAAGCACCCTACTCCGGATAAGGAAATCATCGAATGGATAGAAACATTAAAAAACGGCGGGATAAAAATAATCATAGTTTCCAATAATTTCAAAAAAAGAGTTTCGGATTTTGCCAAAATATTAAACATTCAATATATATATATGAGTCTTAAACCATTGACATACGGTTTTAAAAAAGCTATAAAAACATTATCGGTACCTCCGGAAAAAGTTTTAGTAATAGGCGATCAAATTTTCACGGATATAGTAGGAGCAAACTTTTTAAATATTCGTTCTGTTCTTGTGGAACCCGTAAGTCCAAGCAAAACCACATTACTAAAGATTAAGCGAAAATGTGAAAAGCCTTTAAGAAAAAAAATAAAATTATCAACCGATTTAAAAATAAATTTATAAATGTTTTTATATTAATTTTTTAACATAAATAAAGGAAAAGGGTGATTTTGTGAGAAACAAAAATGTTATTATTCTTTTAGGTCCAAATCTTAATATGACCGGCATAAGGGAAAAAGGAATTTACGGCGAAGAAACCGCCGAAAGCATTAAAAGTCAAATAATTTCCAAAGCAGAAAGTTTGGGAATGAATTGTGAAGTCTTTCAATCAAACTGGGAAGGTGCATTAATAGATAAAATTCATCAATCAAAAGAAAAGTATGACGGATATATCATAAATGCGGGTGCTCTTTCTCATTACAGTTATGCACTCAGAGACGCTATTTCTTTCGTTAAAGTGCCGTTTATAGAAACAAATATGACAAATATTTTTGCAAGGGAAGATTTCAGAAGAAATTCCGTAATTTCCGAAGTATGTGTGGGACAAATTACAGGTTTTGGAAAAAACAGTTATTTTCTGGCCTTAGAAGCTTTAAAAGAATTACTTTAAATTTTAGTCTTGAAATTTAATTTAAATTTATTATATTATTTAAGGTGTAAGGTCGTAAAATATTATGAGGTGAAAAAAATGTACGATGATAATATCTATGATAAAACCCTAACGTTTTCATTGGGAAGTGACAACGAACCAAACATCAAAAACAATCTTACTTTAATATATGACGCTCTTTTAGAGAACGGATATAACCCAATAAATCAAATAGCGGGCTACATTATTTCCGGTGATCCTACATATATTACAACTCACAACAATGCAAGAAATATCATACAAAAACTTGATAGATATGAACTTTTGAAAATTTTAATAAAATTTTACCTTAGCAATTAATTTAAAGACTGATTTCTGAAATTCTATAAAACCAAGTAATTATTTTATGTAAAAAAGCTTTTGAAAAACTCAAAAGCTTTTTTCTAATTCTTATTAAATATAAACCCATCTTATTAATTTGCCCCATCATATTTAAGAGTATAAACCAATATTAAGTCTAACAACTTTTCCTTAATCTTTTTATTTTATAACCCAATGCTACAACAAACAAAATTCCTGAAACCGCAAATATAAACTGCCATAATTCCAAATTGCTTTCATCACCTGTTTTAAGAACATTGAAAAACTTTGAATTATATGCCGGCAAAATTAGATTTTCTTCATCTTTTTCATCATCTGTATGTACTGAATAAACTGTATTTTCTATTGCAGGTACTTTTTCTTTACGAGCCATTGCTTTATCTATCTTTTTTATTCTGGACAATTCTTCATGACATACTTGACAATATACAACTTCATCGTGACTTCCATTCTTTGTACATGTCGGTAAAATCACATTTTCTATTAAGGCTTCTCCCGGAGTATGACCCATTGCTTCTGCATCCATTACAGTTTCTATAGATAGTTTTTCGGAACATCTGGAACAATATTTAACCTCATCATGACTTCCATTCTTTGTACATGTCGGTAAAATCACATTTTCTATTACAGATTCTAAAACTAAATGATACAAAGGCGACATTGTTAAATTCTTTATGGTAGTTTCGGTAACCCCATCCTCTTCAAATAATTGTCCGCAATCAGAACACTCATAATGTAGTCGACATCCTTCTTTTGTGCAGGTTGAAGGAGAAAAATCAACTTTGAATTTATTTGCATGAGTACAGGCAACCACGGCATCTCCGCCGCTTTTATCTTCGGGTAATTCAGTGGTCTCAGTCGCAAAAAAACCTATAGGCATTAAACAAAACATCATTGCAAAAATTAATAATGCTGCTGTTATTTTTTTCAATTTCATTATTTTACCTTCTTTCCTTTACATTTAAATTATTTATATTGAAAAGTTAATCTATATAACCAACATACCTTATTCTCAAAAAACACATTTAATAAAGTTTGATGAAAATTAACTGGACCGTTTAACAAGAACACCAAAATATTATTGACCTAACTTTTAAACTTTAACCACATCTGCTTTGTTAATTTCATATTTATTCTAACACAAAAGCACAAAAAAACAAGTATAATTAAATAAATAATTAAAAATTTTCACACTACTCACTTTAATATTTAGAATTATGGTGCCTCGTAATCAAAAATTATTCAAAAGTATATTTCTTAACAATAACGCCGCTATATGTTGATATACTATTTAAAAGTAAAATAAAAAAACCAATATTTCTATTGGATTTTTTATATCTCGAATATTCCCCTACCAACTACAAATCACTCTCACTAATTTTTCAAAATAAAATCATATATTATCTGTTACGGTTTAAATATCTTTCTTCTTCACTAAAAATACATCCGCAATACTTTTGCATATACATATTCATTTCACGAGCCATTTTTTGACCTTCTCTAAAATACGGTCTGAAATCTCGATACAAAAACTCCACTTTGTATTTCTTGCTCATTTCTTTTGAAACTTCTATTATCAAATCATGCTTTTGGTAGGGGCTGATAAGTAATGTAGTTGAAAACGCTCTGTATCCATTTTCGGCAGCATATTTTGCGGTTTCTTCAAGGCGAATTCTGTAACAATATTCACACCGATTATTAAAATCGGGATAAATCCCTCTTATAAAGCTTTGCAGCCCGTACTCGTCTTTTAAAACAATATCCAAATTTTTTGTTTTTGCATATCCAGCTAAAGTTTCTCTTCGTGACTTATACTCCATATAAGGGTGAATATTTGGGTTATACCAAAACAATACAGGAGTTATATTCTCTTTTTCCAATTCGTCAATGCATTTAACCGAACACGGAGCACAACAGGTATGTAAAAGTATTTCCATAAAATATTTTCCTTAAATTTCTTGAGAAACTGTTTTTGAAACTTCTTCTTTTTCTTTTTTTGTCCAGGCAAATATTCCACGTATTGCCAATACAAAATAAGCAAAAAACAACACACATTGAGCATATTCCCCAATCATATAAAACCTTATGCTCATATACAAATTAGAAATAAGCCAAAAAATAAAACCGATTTTATTTCTTTCGGCATTCATTACGGTCCCCAAAAACGCTATACCTGACATCACTACAGATAAAATATTCCAAGGAGAAGCGGCAAACCATGCAATAACTGAATTAAACCATTCGACCATTAATTAAAAACATCCCTTCTGATATTTGCATAAAACTACATTTTCATGCTTTTATTTTTATTTTTTTTTCGAATATATTATAATATATTAAAAAAAGTATGTAAACTAAATTTAAATTAAATGGAGTCACAAATATTATGGTTTCACCATTGGCTGAAAGATTAAGACCGCAAAACCTAAGCGAAATTGTAGGGCAAAAGCATATTTTCGGAGGAAATGATTTTTTGGAGAACTTAATCGGCTCTTCGATTATTCCCAATATGATATTTTACGGCCCTCCGGGTACAGGAAAAACAACAACTGCTCAAATTATTTCCAAACAATCCAATAAAAGATTTTTTAAATTAAATGCCACCACTGCATCCTTGTCGGATATAAAAAACATAATTGCGGAAATCAATCCAATAACCGCACCAAACGGCGTTTTGCTATACCTCGATGAAATACAGTATTTTAATAAAAAGCAACAGCAATCATTATTGGACTTTATGGAAAACGGTAAAATCACACTTATTGCCTCCACTACCGAAAATCCTTATTTTTATATTTACGGAGCTCTTCTCAGCCGCTCACAAGTATTTGAATTTAAACCTGTGCCACAAGACGAAATAAACAAAGCAATTTTAAGAGCAATAACCTTTTTAGAAAAAGAAAATAACGTTAAAATTAAAATTTCGGATAATATAATAAACAGAATCTCCTCATTGGCTTTCGGGGATGTACGAAAAGCACTCAACATTTTAGAAATGCTTTATATTTCTTCAAAACCTAAAAATAATAAAGTAAGTTTGGTAAACGAAGAAATTTTAAATAAGCTGGAAGAAAACTCATTTTCCGGTTACAACAAAACCGGTGATGACCATTTTGATCTTTTATCAGCTTTTCAAAAATCATTAAGGGGCTCCGACCCTCACGCTTCCATTTATTATTTGGCGCGACTTTTAGAAGCGGGAGAATTAATAAATGTATGTCGCAGGCTTTCGGTTTGCGCTTGCGAAGATGTCGGGCTCGCATATCCAAATATATTACCGATTGTAAAATCACTAACTGACATGGCGCTTCAAGTAGGGCTTCCGGAAGCTCGAATCCCTTTAGCCGACGCTGTAATAATGGTAGCAATGTCGCCTAAATCAAATTCAGCATATAAAGCAATCAGTACCGCAATGAAAGACTTAAAAAAAGGAAATATATACCCTGTTCCAAGACACCTGCAAAATGTTCATTGTGACGGCGACAACGAAAAACAAAATCCACAAAACAACGTTTATTTATACCCACATGATTATAAAAATCACTGGATAAATCAACAGTACTTACCTACAGAAATAAAAAACAAAAAATACTACTATCCCCAAGCAAATAAAAACGAAGCCGCCTTCCAAAAATATTGGGAACAGACAACAAACAATAAATTTTAAAAACAACACCAAGCCCAATAATAAACATAAAATCAGAATGCCAAATAAAAACATTATAAAAACTTTTAAACACCCCATATATTTGAATAATACTCCTGTAACATATGTGATTTCATTGAGTAAGGTTGGAAAATATTACTTTTTCCAATCTTTAATTTTGCGCCTACATGCCTGTATCCTAAAAATGCAAACGGAATTTTAGAAACAATATCTTTCCTATTTTCAACCCTTAAAGTTTTAAAAACTCTTAAATTATAAGATTTTTTAAATGCTTTATTTCCCACGCGAGGGCATCCAAAAACTATAACTTCATAATTTTTATTTGGAAAATTATATTCCAAATCCACAGCACATAAAATTGCCAACGCCGCACCGTAAGAATGACCCGTAAGATAAACATTTTGAATATTGTTATCGACAAATTTATGAATTTCTTTTCTTACGTTCGGCGATTTATATGTGCTTATAAATCCCGAATGAACTCTTATTTCAGAGGAAAAATTATTATATGGAACTACCGATTTCCAAAACTTAGCATCTGTTTTAAAATCTTTTTTTGAATCCGAGCCCCTAAATGTAATAACCAAATCAAAACCTTTTATTCTTAAAAAACATTGAATATCCGTAATTTTATCATTAATATAAATTAATTTTTCCCCACGAATTTCAGGTTGATTTTCGCTATAAGACATTCCGCAATATTCCATCATTTGTATAATTTTTTTCATGTTCAACCCGGGTTCACCTCACTTCAATATATGAGGTAAAAGATTATAAAGTTACCTAATGAATTTAAACCCAAAAGTCGGTATTTAGTATAGTATAAATTTAATGGTAAAACTTCACTGCTAAAAACTAAAATTTTATTGTCTTATTAGTATTAGACGCCTTTAACTATTTCAATCATTCCATCAACATCAAACGAATACCTTTTAAATTGTGAATCAATTGTTGCATGTGGAACAAATTCATCATTTATGGCACAAACTTTATATTTACCGTTATAATGTTCATTTATTAACAATGAACCGAATTTCTCGGCGATCCCCCCTGACTTAACGCCTTCTTCAAAAAATATTATATTTTTAAAATTCAAAGATTCTTTAACCGATTGTATATCAATCGGTTTTATTATGTTAAGTTTTAAAACACTAATCGGTCTATCTTTTTCTTTCAACTTTTCATAAGCTGCATATGCATTGGAAAATAACCTTCCATATGTAACAATCAGGGTGTCTGAATTTTTATCTCCATAAAAATCAAAGTTGTTTCCCGTATATTTAAAATTTACAGGTTTAAAAAATTCCATTCCTTTTGGATATCTTATCGCCGAGGGCTGAAGATATGTAAATGCCGCACTATTGAGCATAGGGCCGACCTCTTCCAAAAAACCGGGAGCATAAATAATTAAATTCGGTACAGTATTTAAAAAAGCAACATCAAATATTCCCTGATGCGTTTCACCGTCATCGCCCACCAATCCGGCTCTGTCGATTGCAAAAACTACTTTTAAATCTTGTAAAGAAACGTCGTGAATAATTTGATCATAAGCCCTTTGCAAAAAACTGGAATATACCGCAAAAACAGGTATCAATCCCCCTGCCGCCAGTCCTCCCGCAAAAGTAACGGCGTGTTCTTCAGCAATTCCGACATCAAAAAAACGGCTTTTATAACGATTTTTAAATTCAGTTAGCCCTGTACCGGCAGTCATAGCTGCGGTTATAGCACATATTCTGGGATCATAATTTGCCATATCACACAAAGAACGCCCGAACTCCGCAGAAAACGTAAGAGAATTGTTTTCCAAATCTATTCCTTTTAACACATTAAAAGAAGGAACTCCGTGATATATTCCGGGTTTTTTTTCCGCAAACTTATAGCCCTTTCCTTTATTGGTTATTACATGAACCACTGTAGGTTTATTAAGGTTTTTGGCTATTGTCAACACTTGTTGTAATTGATTTAAGTTATGTCCATCCACAGGACCGTAATATGCAAATCCCATATCCTCAAATATACTGTTTTTATATATTACTTTTTTTACGGCGGATTTGGATTCTTTCATCATATTTTTAATTTTTGAACCAATTTTTGTCCGATCTAAAATATTTTCCATAAAATTTTTAGCTTTAACGTAAGAAGGACGGATTCGGAAAGTAGACAAGTGCCTTGCCACCGCACCAACATTCTTTGAAATTGACATTTTATTGTCATTAAGAATAATTATAAAATTTTTCTTAAATCTTCCGGCATTATTAAGGCCTTCGTACGCCAATCCTCCGGTTAAAGCTCCATCTCCGATAACCGCTACCACATGGCCGTCTTCTTTTAAAATTTTCTTAGATTCGGCAAGACCTAAAGCAGAAGAAATCGAAGTACTACTATGCCCTACCGTAAAAGAATCATACTCACTTTCTTTTCGATTTGTATAACCCGAAAGTCCGTTTTCTTTTCTTATTGTATCTATTTTATCAAACCTTCCGGTAAGAATTTTATGAGTATAACTTTGATGACTAACATCCCAAACGATTTTATCAGACTTTTCATTAAAAACCTTATACAGCGCAACAGTAAGTTCCACAATACCTAAATTAGAAGCCAAATGCCCACCGTTTCGAGATATAACTTCAATAAGCTTTTCCCTTATTTCAGAACACAAATTTTCCAAATTATTTATGTTGTTTAAATCTTTTGGAGAATTTATTTTACTTAACAACGGGAATTTATTTTTATCTTCCATTATTAATCATATACTTCTTTCTTTAAATATAAACATTGTTTAATTATTAAATATAATTATATTATATCACATATTATAAAACTCTTTATTTTAGTCTTGTCATCAAGCGTAAAGTAAATTCTTTCAAAAAATCGCAGTCGTTATTTATCAAATTTAATTTTTTATAAGAATCTTCGATAAGTGACTTAACTAAATGTGTAGCATCAGGCTCTTCAAAAAGAGCAATATTTTCTTTTTCGTTATCCAAAATATCATCAACCAGTTGAAAACATATTCCGATATTTTTGCCAAAATCTTCAGCCAACTTAATTTTTTCTTCATTGGCCCCACCGAGTATTGCGCCTATTTTAGACGCAGCAATAATTAATTTTGCGGTTTTTAAATTATATATATCAATAAGCGTTTCTTTCGTTTTTAAAGATTTATCCCATTTTAAATCAAGGCATTGGCCCGAAACCATCCCCCTACAACCCGAAAGTTCTGACAAGATATTTATACATCTTAAAACAGCTTGGCAATCAAACACATCATCGTCAACACTACTCACAATTTCAAACGCCAAATCCAAAAGTGCATCTCCAGCCAATAAAGCCGTACTTTCTCCGAAAACAATATGATTACAAGGTTGTTCTCGACGCAAAGTATCATTATCCATACAAGGCAAATCATCATGTATTAAAGAGTAAGTATGTATCATTTCGATAGCCGAAGCAAATTTATATATCAAATGACTACCCTTTTTATTATTATAATTTTTCAGGCAAAGATCATACATAGCAAGCATTATTACGGGTCTCACTCTTTTTCCGCCCGAAAACAAACTATATTTCATGGATTTAAGCAAAACATCATCCACATCATTTAAATTATTAATGTAATCACTTAAAAAACTTTCAAAAGACGCTATATATTTTTTGTATTCAAGATGATAATCCAAAACTTCCTCCATAAATTTACAATAAACTATTCATTAATATCTATAATAGTAATTTTTTGCTCTGCATCATTTAACATTTTTTCACAGTTATTACCAAGATTTATGCCTTCTTCATAGAGGGCAATTGTATCTTCCAGTGTTTCATCACCGCTTTCAAGACGAAGCACTATTTCCTCTAATTTTTTCATTGAGTCTTCAAAACTCATTTTATTTTTTTTCATAAAAAATTCCCCTCTAAATAATTTTTATATTACTCAAATTGCACTTTATTTTTCCGTTTGACAAGTAAATTTCTACTTCCATATTTTCGGTAATCTGTTCAATATGTTTAATGTTTTCGGAACCTCTTAAAATAAGTGAATAACCTCTTTTTAAAGCAAATTTTTCAGAACACAAATTAAGCCCTTTTTTTAAAATTTCATATCTATTCTTATTTTTTAAAACAAAATTTTCATAACTCCTAAAAAGCCTGTTTTTAATTTGCGATAAATCCGAAATCCGAGATTTAATCATATTAGTGGGATGATTTTTTTCAAAAAAGTTTTTATAGCTTTTTATAGCATAACTTAATTGTTCCAGCTGTGATAATATCAGCTTTTTCATTATGATTTTATTGTTTTTTATTTCGGACTTTAAAATATTCATATCCGGAACTGCAATCTCCGCAGCCACAGAAGGAGTAGCAGCACGCTTGTCGGCAACAAAGTCACATATTGTAACGTCGGTTTCGTGACCTACCGCCGAAATAACCGGAATTTGGGAAACAAATATGGCTCGTGCAACTTCTTCTTTGTTGAACGCCCACAATTCTTCCAAAGAGCCCCCACCACGGCCGATAATAATAACATCAACACTAAAAAACTTATTAAAATAATTAATTCCTTTAACTATCTGTGAAGCTGCTCTCTCACCTTGTACCTCTACGGGATAAAGTACTATTTCACAAAGTGGATACCTTCTGGAAACAACCGTTTTTATGTCATGAATCACCGCCCCTGTTCGAGAGGTAACTACTCCAATTTTTTTAGGGTATTTTGGAATTCCTTTTTTTAAAGAATCGTCAAAAAGACCTTCCGAAAGCAATTTTGCTTTTAATTGCTCAAAAATCAAATATACTGAACCTTGACCCTGCGGTTGAATATCTTTTACATAAACTTGATACTGACCCGAAGCCTCATAACTTGAAACTCTCCCTCTGACAATTACGCTCATTCCATCAGAAACATTAAATTGCACTTTCCTCGCTTCTCCGGCAAACATAACCGCTCTTACCACACTTTTACTATCTTTTAAAGAAAAATAAAGATGTCCCGAAGTCGCCATTTTAAAATTTGATATTTCTCCCGAAATAAATATGTCGCTTAAATTAACATCACTGTCAAATTTCATTTTTATATACGCATTAAGCTGTGAAACCGTGATAAATTTATTATCAATCATACATAATCACCTAAAATAACCGCTTAAAATAGCTATAGGGCACCTATAAAATACAAGTGCCTCTTAATTTATATAATTAATTTTTTAAATACTTTTTTCTATCGCTCCCAAAACCCCATTTATATAAGAAGCTTCTTCCGGAGTGCCGTATTTTTTAGCAATTTCCACGGCCTCATTAATTGCCACACTGGTCGGGGTTTCTTTCTTGCAATATACCAATTCGTATACACACAACCTTAAAATTGATAAAGCGGTGCGTGATAACCTATCTTTCTTCCACTCTTTAAGATTTTTTTCAATATAGTCATCAATTATTTCCTTATGTTCAAAAACTCCATTAAATAATTTTTCAGCAAAATCACTAAGTACTTCTTCCCTTATCAAATTTGCATATTCCAAAATTTCTTCCAAACTTTGCAAACCAAAAGTGCTTTCAAATAAAAATATAAATGCCTGTTCTCGTGATTGGCGCCTGTTCATAAAATACTATTCTCCATTTCGATTTTTAATTTAATAAAACTTTTTTATTAAGACGTAAGATTAACATTCACACTGTAATTTCCACAAACCCAAGCAGTACCAAACCCTTTGATTAATATATTGACGGGCATCTCCATAGAGGAAGCATACTCACCCACATTCGCAAAATCAATTTCAGCAACTATATCAGAAGGTTTAATACGATTAAATTCGCTGATTGCGGATAAAACTACAACATCTATACTGCTGTTATAAACAACAGGTTTTTTACCTTCGGGAATATTTTTAAATGTAAATTGATTTATATTTATGTTCTTCTCTTTAAACGGGGTCATATTAATATTCACGTCAACAGAATAAACATCATTAAGACTCCTGCAACCTTGTGGCAAATTAATACGCGAGTTAAACCTATTTGTTTGTAGGTTTACATTTTTAAAATCTATTTCTTCCAATTTTACATTTTTTAAGTTTGAAATAACATCTTCAGGACCCGCTATTTCTAATTTTAAAGGTGTTATTTTCAACATACCTTTATATTCTTTTTCAAAGTCAATTCCATTAGGCAAACCTGAAAAAGTAGGAACTAAATTTACCTCTTTTTTCATAAGAACAGGAATACTTACATCAATATTGTTTGCACTGCAAGTAATGGTTTCGCTATTAATCGGTTGACCGTAAGCATCATACATTACAATTGGCAAATTTAAATTTATCGAGTTGCTTACTTCTCCCGAAATATTGCTTAAAACTTTAACTTTTTTAACTTTGGAAATTTCTGTTTCCGGACCGGCTAACGTCACTTTATCGGTAGATAACGCAACACTTCCCACAAAATAACCGGATTTGGGAGTAAAATTAATTTCCGGCTCAACAACAAATTCAGATTCCCTATACCTATCAACCATAACGGTTATCACTGAAGGTTTTACTGCCGAAACTATTTCATAATCTTGCAAAACTCCAACCTTTTTGGCCGAAAGCTCCAAAGTATAATTTCCCGGAGATGTAATGGTACTAACAGATTGAGAAGCCGAAACCTGAATATCATTTTTTGTAACCTGTCCGACCACTAATCGATTACCCGTAATCTCCACCCTTGCCGTAATATCATTCCCGCTGAAAATTCGCAATCCGTCTTGCACTGCACTTTCAGAAAGTTTAATATCAACCGGTATATCTCCTATTACCACCGGTACGCTTTCGCTTGTATTGGAAGAAACGGCTACCCATATGATAAAAGAAATCAATACGGAAAAAATCGCAACAAATTTATTATTATAAAAAAGCTTGCTAAAATTTATTTTTTTAAATTTTTCTTTCAGAAGTTGAAAGTTAAACTTAACCATTTTTAATCACCTTCCTAAAAGAAGATACGGAACTTTTAAAATTTTTTTTATCAAATTTCGAAAAATCAAGCAACAATTTTTCCAAATCTTTTTTAAACACTCTTAAGTTTGAATATGTTTCTAAAACCCCATTAACCGCTATGGAAATATTTCCTGTTTCTTCTGAAACTATCACCGCAACCGCATCGGAATTTTCACTTATTCCCACAGCCGCTCTGTGGCGAGTTCCTAACTTTCTACTCAAACGCTCACTTTTGGTAAGGGGCAAAATACAACCACCCGCATAAAGAAGACCGTCTTTTATTATCAAGGCGCCATCGTGCAACGGAGCTTTATTAAAAAATATATTACAAATTAAAGGTACCGAGGGCTTAGATTTAATAACGGTTCCTGTTGAAATTATGTCTCCTAATCTTGTTTTTCTTTCAAAAACAATTAAAGCTCCCATTTTTTCTTCACTTAATGACAATACGGAATCAGAAATAACATTTATCAACTTCCTGTATTTTTCATTATAAGAATCTTCTTCTCTTCTAAAATTTTTAAAAGACCAATAATCTTTAAAATTGCTTCTTCCGAGCTTTTCCAATGCACGGCGCAATTCAGGTTGAAATACTATTAAAATCCCAAAAATACTGAATTGAAAAAAGTTATTTAAAATAGTACTGAGCATTTTAAAATTAAGCTGACAGGCCAAAAAGTAAGCAACAAGTATTACCAAAATACCTTTAACCAACTGACCGGCACGAGATTCCCTGATAAATTTTATCAAATGATAAATCAAAAAAGATACTATTACCATATCTAAAAAATCATATATGTTAAAAGTTCGCATCAAGCTTTGAAAAGCAGTCCAAACGCCGGAAAAATAATCCATTTGTATCTTCAACTCCGTTCTTGAAGCAAATAAAAATAAGCATTAACTTATTTTGTTATAATCAACATTATAATTCATAGTTAATACTTATAATTTTACCAATATTTAATTTTGGTTTCAAGTAAAATCACAAAAGCGATCATATTAATAAAAGTTTTTTATCCGGCTTTCGGAGGAATAGTTTTAACAACGTCTATCAATCGGTCTACCTCTTGTTTTTTATTAAATATGGAAGGACTTACTCTTACCGCTCCTGTATGAGAGCTACCGCCAAACTCATGTGCCAGCGGAGCACATTGAAGGCCCGTTCTTACTTCTATGCCGTTTTTATCTAAAATTTTTCCTACTTCATCACTAATATAACCTCTTATATTAAAACTTAAAAGAGGGACAAAATGATTGATATCCGGGCGAGGCATATACAGCTTTACACCGTTAATATTTTTTAATTTTTCATATAAATATAAAATAAGACCGGCTTCATGGTTAGCAATATTTTCAACGCCCTGGGACATAACAAAATTCATACCCGCCATAAGACCGCAAATTCCAATCATATTCGGAGTACCGCTTTCAAATTTCTGAGGCATCACTTTAGGCTGGCACAATATCATAGAATCCGTTCCCGTTCCACCTTCGATTATAGTGTTCAGTTTATATGAGCTCTTTGTAATAAGCATACCCGTACCCATCGGCCCATATAGCCCTTTATGTCCCGCTAAACACAAAAAATCTATACCGAGACTTTCAAAATCAATAGGAACAAGTCCCGCCGATTGAGCCCCGTCAACCAAGGTGGGGATATCATAAATTTTACCTAATGCGGCTATTCTTTCAATTGGCAATTTTATGCCCCAGACGTTGGACGCATGGGTGCAAATTATCAAACGAGTTTTTGAATTAATACCTTTTCGGAAAGAATCCACGGTTTTATCATTATCACCCGGATAAACTTTAACAGTGGTATATGTAATAACACCATCTTTTTCAAGTTTATTAAGAGGACGCATTACCGCATTGTGCTCCAAGCACGAAGTAACCACATGGTCTCCGGGCTTTAAAAAGCCTTTTATAACCATATTTATCGCCTGAGTACAATTCAAAGTAAATGCAATATTAGAACTATATTTTACTCCAAATAACTTTGCTGCGGTTTTTCTGCATTTTTCAACCTCTTCCCCTGAGTTACGTGACATAGTGTGCCCACTTCGACCGGGATTTGCGCCATATTTTTTCAATGCTTCCAACACAGCCATATTTACAACTTTCGGCTTTGGATAAGTCGTTGCGGAATTATCAAAATATATCACTTCTTTACCTCCTATTCTTTTATAAAAGCAATAATTTTATATAACAATATCTTTCAAAATTTATTTTTTAATTTATCACGAAGAAGCATTTACAAAATTTTATTTTTGGACTTTACTTCATCAATATATAATATGAAAACAGATATAAAAATGATAAAGGTCTTATGCCAAAATAACGCATAAGACCCAAATAAAATTTTTATTATTTAATTTATCAGCGACACCGCATGTGCACTAATTCCTTCCATTCGCCCCGTAAACCCCAATCTTTCTTCCGTTGTTGCTTTAATATTAACCGAGTTCAAAGCAATTTCACACGCCTCGGAAATATTACTTTTCATTAGGGGAATATAATCTAAAAGTTTTGGGGATTGTGCAACAATTGTAGCGTCTATATTTTCAATACCATAATTATTCTTCTTTAATAAAGCACAAACTTCTTTTAAGAGTTCCAAACTGCAAGCGCCTTTATATTTAAGTTCGGTATCCGGAAAATAATAGCCTATGTCCCCCAACCCGGCGGCGCCTAATAAAGAATCCATTATTGCATGAATTAAAACATCAGCATCAGAATGTCCCAAAAGGCCAAACTCAAACGGGATATCTACACCGCCCAAAATAAGTTTTCTGCCCTTTACAAGCTTATGCACATCATATCCGTGACCAACTCTCATAATATAAATTCCTTTGTTTTAAAGATTAAATAATTTTAAAGCGTTTTCTTTTGTGATTTTCAAAACCTCGGAAACTTCCATGTTTTTTATTTCCGCAATTTTTGAAGCCGTATACTCAATATAAGTAGAATTGCAACGCTTACCTCTAAATGGTGTCGGAGCCATATAGGGTGCATCGGTTTCCAAAACAATATTGTCTATGGAAATATTTTCAACCACTTCAACTATGTTTTTTGCATTTTTAAACGTTACTACACCGCCAACACCTATATACATACCTAAATTTATAACTTCCCGTGCCATTTCCAAACTTCCGGAGAAACAATGTACCACTCCCTTTGGCTTATTGTTTTTTAATATTTTCATTGTATCACCGTGAGCTTCGCGGTCATGCACTATAACAGGGAGATTATAATTAAGAGCCAAATGAACTTGATTTTCAAAAATAGATTTTTGTAATTCTTTATTATCGGATTTAAAATGATAATCCAGACCGATTTCTCCTACTGCTACAATTTTTGGGCTTTTAAGTATTAACTCTTCAAATTCTTTCAGATATTTTAAATCTTTACTATTTTCTTTTATATTTTCGGGGTGCAATCCTACCGCAGCATAAATATAATCATATTTTTCGGCAATCTCTATTGATTTTTCAGAGGATTTTAAATCCGCTCCCGCATTCACAATAGCAAAAATATTATTTTGCGGAAATGATTTCAGCAATTCTTCCCTATCGTTTTCAAAAGCTTCATCATCGTAATGAGCATGTGTATCAAATATAAAATTCATAGAAATACCCCATTATTTAATTTTAACTAAAAGCTCTTACCTTATTTCACTTCCCGCAGGTACATCGTCAACAAAAATAACTTTAACTTTATCGTCGGGACAAGTTGCCGCCAAAATCATACCATGACTTTCAACCCCACATAGCTTGGCAGGTTTTAAATTTGAAACCAATATAACGCTTTTTCCTATTAAATCTTCCGGGGTATAGTGCAAAGAAATGCCGGAAACTACTGTTCTTTCACCTTCTCCGTCGTCCAATATTAATTTCAAAAGTTTTTTGGATTTTTTTACGGGTTCACATTCTTTAACTTTTGCAACTTTTAGTTTTACTTTGGCAAAATCCTCGATGTCTACTAATTTCACCGTGTTTTCAAGCTCGGAAACTTCTTTATTTTCAACGGTTTGCTCCGACTTGGATTGATTGTTGCTTAATTCAATCAATTTTTTCAGCTCCTCTGTTTCTTTTTCAACGTCAATTCTCGGGAAAAGGGACGGCCCTTTTTTCACAGTCAAAGTTTCAGATAACATACCCCAATTATCCGCCATATCCCAGGTGCATAATTTTTCATCGGCTCCTATTTGAGATTGAATTTGTGCAGCTGTTGTAGGCATAAAAGGAGATATCAATATGGAAACTATCCTTAATACTTCACATAAATTATATAAAACCGCAGATAAACGATCATGGTGTAATGGGTCTTTACCCAATTTCCACGGCATTGTTTCATCAATATATTTATTGCATTTGGAAATTAAACACCACACATCTCCCAGAGCAGAAGAAAATTTATAATTATCCATTTTATTCTCATACTGACTTTTTAAATTAATGGCGGCACTAACCAATTCATTATCTAAATTACCGGGTTTATGGTTTCCCCTAAGGGTTCCCCCGAAATACTTTTCTATCATTGCTACGGTACGTGATAATAAGTTACCCAAATCATTTGCCAAATCAAAGTTAATTCTTTTAATTAATGCTTCATTAGTAAACAAGCCATCGGAAGTAAAGGAAAACTCCCTCATTAAAAAGTATCTTAAAGCGTCTGTACCATATCTTTCACAAAGAACTACGGGGTCAACAATATTACCGCGAGATTTAGACATCTTACTTCCGTCACCAAATAATATCCAACCATGTCCGAAAACCTTTTTGGGGAGCGGCAAACCAAGAGCCATTAAAATTGCGGGCCAAATAATAACATGAAATCTTAAAATTTCTTTGCCTACAAAATGTACATCTGCCGGCCAATATTTTTTATAATTGCTATCATTATCGGAGGCATAACCTTGAGAAGTAATATAGTTTGTAAGAGCGTCAAGCCATACATAAACTATATGTTTATTATCAAAATCAACGGGAATTCCCCATTTAAAGCTTGTTCTGCTAACACATAAATCATTAAGTCCGCTTTTAATGAATTGAATCATTTCATTTTTACGACTTTCAGGCTCTATGAAACGAGGATTTTCTTCATAAAATTTTAAAAGCTTATCCGCATATTTAGAAAGTTTAAAAAAATACGCTTCTTCTTCTGTAAAATTCACCTCACGGCCACAATCGGGACATTTTCCGTTTTTCAACTGGGCATCTGTAAAAAAAGTTTCACAAGGAGTACAATACCATCCTTTATATTTGCCTTTATATATTTCACCTTTATCAAAAAGCTCTTTAAATATTTTCTGAACGGCTTTTTCATGTTGCGTATCGGTAGTCCTTATAAACTTAGCATAAGATATGTCAAGAATTTTCCAAAGAGATTTAAATTTTTCTACAATTTCATCAACATACTTTTTAGGTGTTTTTCCATCTTTGCTTGCATTTAATTCTATCTTTTGACCATGTTCATCAGTTCCGGTCGTAAACATTACATCATAGCCTTGTAAACGCTTATACCGCGCAAGAACATCAGCAACTATAGTGCTGTAACTTGTACCCAGATGAGGCATCCCCGAAGGAAAATATATTGGTGTTGTAATATAAAACTTTTTGTTTTGAAGCATAATTTTAACCCCTTTAAAAACTTATTATATCTAATTTCTTAATTATAACACCTTACACAAAAAATAGCCATCATTTCACTTTATTAAACTTGAATTTTTTTCTATTTATTTTCCATTTTTTTATAGTATAAACCAAAATCAAACAGTAAATAATATCTTCATGGAGGTGAGAAAAATGAGTGATAATAAAAACAACACTAATAACACAAATTCCAACAACTCTCAACATCAACAAGCCAACAACAGCAGAGACAGTAAAAACTCTAAAAACTGCGGAAAATAGTTTTTAAACTTTAAATTAAAAAAACAATGCTTCCCCGAAATTAAATTTTTTCGGGAAAGCATTATTATTTTGTTTTGAAAAAATTATTTTAACAGTCAGCTATATATGCACCTTTCTCCACAGGAACACACAAAAAACATTGAAAAAATTTTTTCTGTATTTCTTTTTTACATTCTAAAGCCGACGCTTCGTTTTCAAACACACCAAAGACGCTCGGCCCACTGCCACTCATAGAAACCCCCATTGCCCCCATATCAATCATTTTGTTTTTAATTTCCAAAATTTCGGGATTATGTACTACCTCTTCGAATCGATTAAACATATCATCACAAACGCCCTTTAAATTATTATCAATCAGAAACTTCTCAAGGCTATCCATGTTTTTTATTTTTTTGTTTTTTAAATCGTCGGATATTTCATAGGCTTTTTTAGTGGAAATATCAACTGAAGGTTTTACTATAACCAAGTAATATTTTAAATTGGAACGTATAAACCGTAAATCGGTTCCTCTACCTGCAGCCCTCGCTGTTCCGCCGGTTATACAAAAAGGTATGTCCGAACCGACAGACTCTCCTATTTTTCTTAGTTCGTCCAAACTCAAACGGGTATTAAAAATCTCATTCAATCCTATAAGTGTAGCTGCTCCGTCGCTGCTACCACCGGCCAATCCGGCACAAACAGGTATGTTTTTTTCAACATTAATATTTATTCCGGGATTAACAACTTTAGTATATTCAAAATATTTTTTCGCAATTTTATAAATTATATTATCTTTTAAATCACATTGTATTTCTTTATTAAAATTTATATTTATTAGCAAATCATCGGTAATTGAAATATTTAAAACGTCATACAAGCTAACACTTTGCATTATCATATCTACATTATGATATCCATCTTGACGTTTATCCAAAATTTCCAATCCTAAATTTATTTTTGCCGGAGCTAAAATTTTCACACTCACCTAAATACCACCATTTAATCTATTTTTAAATACATAAACTTATTATATATAAATTTTAACGACTTAACAAATTTTAATAAAATTCGACTTTTGAGCCTTATTTAAAACTCAAAAGCCGCGAATTATAAAACTATTTATTTATATTAAATGTAATTTTGTTATTTACCATACTGCATGTTACGGAATCGCCACTGTTAAGACTACCTTTTGCAATAAATTCGAATAATGGTTCTTCAAGTTTTTCCAAAACCACTTTTTTAAATTGATGAGCGCCAAACTTATGATTAATTTCTATATTTGATAAATTATCAATAACATCTTGCTCTACTTTAAAATTTATATTTTCAGAACTCAATTTGCTTTCCAGTTCATCCGTGGAAATTCTTAAAATTTCTTTAACACTTTCTTTGCTTAATTTATTAAATACCACTATTTTATCCAAACGTCCGCAAAAGCGTGAGCCCAATAGACTTTCAACTTTGTCCACCACTTTGGCTTTGGAATTTTGAGAATCGTTGGATAACAATATATCATCACCGATATTAGCAGTCATAATTATTATAGAATTTGTAAAATCGACCTTTCGCTTATTTTGGTCATAAGTATATCCGTTTTCCAATATTCCTCTCAATTTATTATAGTTACCCTCATGAGTTCGATCTATATTATCAAACAAAACAACAGAATAGGGTCTTTTCCAAACCTTCTCCAAGAAATCAGTACTTAAATCACTTTGCGATAAATCTAATTTTATTAAATTATTATATTCTTTGCCTATTCTTTCGGCCAAAGCGCTTTTCCCCACTCCGGAGGTTCCCGTAAATAACATTGTTGAACGAGGTTTTGAAGAACTTACCGGACTTACCCTGCTTTTACGTACTGCGGCACATGCTGCTTTAACCGCTTTTTCCTGTCCGATAACGCTACGTTTCACTCTTTCTTCCATAGAATCAAGTAAATCTTTTTCCAAATTCGAAATTTTTCCTAAAGGAGTGCCTGTTTCATTTGAAATGACAACTTTTATATCTTCTTCGGTAACTTTTGGAACAAAACCGGGTATATCTGAAGAACTGTTTTTTTGTGAAACAGATTTTGCCGCTGAGCTTACAACGTCAATCGCCTTGTCGGGATATGTCCTGTTTTTCATATACATACCCGTAAGTTTTACAGCGGACAACAATGCGCTGTCATTTATTGAAACATGATTTTTTAATTGTATATCTTCCCTTAAGTTTTTCAATATTTCCACAGTTTCCTGCTTTGTAGGTTCCTTGAGGGTAACTTTTGTAAATCTTCTTTCAAGAGCAGGATCCCGAGCAATATATTGATTATATTCCGCCACAGTAGTTGCGGCAATAATATGTACCGTTCCACGATCCAAATATGTTTTACAAAGTTCGGCAAAACTTGCCACTTGATGAAACTCATCGATAAATAAAATTATATCGGGATCTTTTTCCGCTTTTTCAAATAATGCTCTAATGCGATTAACCGCTCCGTTCATATTGTTTGCATTATAAGCGTTCCCCGCTATTAAACTTACCATATTAACTTTAATAATTTTTTTATTTTTAAATTCCTCGGGGATACTTTTTTCATTACCGGGTTCGTCACTGTGAGCAATACGATAAGCTAGACCTTCCACCAACGCAGTCTTCCCTATACCGGCTTCACCAAGCACCATGGCATTACCCTTACCTTCACGGGTAAGAATGGTTATTAATGAATCTATATCGTTATCGCGTCCTACCGCATCATGTAATTTTCCGTCTTTAGCTTTTTGAGTTAAATCTTCTGTGTATTTAGACATTACCGAATATGTATCCGGATCCAATATCCCGTATGACTCAATCCACGCTACCAGAGGTCTCGTTAAAATATTTCCAATAGTATTAAAAAAAGAATTGCACAAACCGGTAAAAAATGCTTCTTTACATGAAATTTTTACAGCTTGAGCAGGGTAAAATGTCGAAGTATAGCTGATACCCGATATAACCATACTCAATGCTAAAAATTTAGATAAAAATTTTATTTTTTTGTTTTTCAGTGTAAATCTCTCTCCTTTGATACATCATTGATTAGATTTTATCATATTTTAATAATATAGTCAAGTTTTTTTTAACAAGTCTTCAATTTCTTTTTCTAATTGGTTTTTCAGATAATCCAATTTTTCCGAATTTTCTGCATACGCCATAATATAAAATTTTATTTTGGGTTCTGTGCCCGAAGGACGAGCTATAATTTTACAGTTATTCTCAAGCTCAAAGCTTATTAGATTTGAAACCGGTAACCGGCTCGGAATTTCTTTGTTTTTTAAAACGTCATACGTTTTGGAATTTAAATAATTCTCGACCTTATAAACAGCAAAATTTTCGAATAAATTCAAAAAATTATTTCTTAAGCTTTTCATTATGTTTTTTATATGACTTTTTCCATCATAACCTTTAAATTCAAAACTTAAGGTTTTTTCTCCGAAAAAGCCAAATTCATTCCATAGATTATTTAAAACATCATATAAATCCAAACCTTGTTGTTTATAATAAGAAGCCGCTTCACAAATCAAAAGTGACGCAGAGACGGCGTCTTTATCTCTTGTATATGTACCTGTTAAATAACCGTTGCTTTCCTCAAAACCAAAAATGTATCGACTTTCTTCTTTTTTATTCTGCAACTTTAAAATTTCGGAAGCAATGTTTTTAAAACCGGTTAAAACTTCTATCGTTTTGCAACCATACTTTTCTGCAATTTTATTTACCATCGGAGTACTGACAATAGATTTTATTAACACAGGGTTCAAAGGTAGATTACCATTTTTATATTTTTGCTCAACAAGATAGTTAAAAAGGAGTATACCAACTTCATTACCGCTTAAAAGATTATATTTTTCATTATGTTTAACACATACGCCAAGTCGGTCGGAATCAGGGTCGGTAGCTAAAATTATGTCCGCATCTTTATGTTCGGATAATTCCAAAGCTTTACGAAAAGCCTCTTTATTTTCAGGATTTGGATAAGAACATGTTCTAAAACTTTCATCGGGTTCTTCTTGCTCGGAAACTATATATAAATTTTTAACATTTACATTTTTCAACGCCATTTTAACAAATTTATTTCCCGCTCCGTTCAATGGAGTATATATAACATTTAGATTGGAAAGCGGGAAATCATATATACGCTGACTGTTAACATTTTTCATATACTCTTCGTAAACTGCTTCATCCGCAAAACAAATCAATTTTTCATCTACCGCTTCTTCAAAATCCATGATTTTAATATCTTTAAAAATATCCACACTATTCATTTTTTGATATATTTTTAAAGCCGATTGTTCTGAAATTTGAGCTCCATCATCTCCATAGCACTTATATCCGTTGTACTCCGCCGTGTTGTGACTCGCAGTAATCATAACTCCCGCTTGGGTCTTCAGATATCTTACCGAAAAAGATAAAAACGGAGTTGGTGCCAATTCTTCGGTTATAAAACTTTTAATATTATTTCCCGCCATAACTTTGGCAGTTTCCATTGCAAACAATTTTGAATTTTTTCGTGAATCAAAAGAGATAGATACCTTTAAGTTTTCAGACAAATCACTATATTTTTCCTTAAGATAATTTGCCAATCCTTGAGTAGCTTTTCTTACCGTATAAATATTCATCCTGTTGGTACCCGCTCCCATAATGCCCCGCAATCCTGCCGTACCAAATTCTAAATCGTTATAAAATCGTTCTTTTATTTCTTTGGGATTGTTTTCTATACTATAAAGTTCTTGTAAAAGTTCTTGTTCTTTTATGTTTTTCATCCATATATCAAATATCTTTTTTACATCCATAAATTTAAAAATCCCCTTTAAAAATAAACATAATAAAACAAATAACAATTTTAACATAGAGTTTTTTTTTCTTCAAATTTATTTAAAAACAAAATAATTATTCAAATTTCATCAAAAAATATTATTTTTCTCCCGAAACACTCCATTCATTAAACTTTTGAAGTATTTCGGAATACTGCTTTACATTTAAGTTTTCCAAACTTTTAACTTTATACGCATTTAAAATATTATTTAAAAGCCTTTCTTTGTCTTCAAAACCATTAATTAACTTTTTAAGATTTTTAACATCTGAATCATTTATTTTTTCCGACTCCG
>CALDOU010000033.1 GCA_937912175.1 uncultured Clostridia bacterium | reverse complement strand
GTTTTCTTGTTCCCTAATATATTTCTGTATTGTTTTACTTGAGTTTTAATTTCTCGCCATTAGCATGTCGTTCTTAAAGTACCCTTTGCGTACTTCCTTTGCTTAAAACATAAAATAAAAATCACTTTTTAATATAGCCCATGTTTTTTTCACAATTGTCTATTATATTTTTCTTATCACTAAAATCACCGAAAAGTTTATCTTTGTATATCCGAGTATACTCATAATCTATATTTAAACCATAATTATTTAAATTAGTATAAATAGTAGAATTGTTGTAAGTTTCATAGGCCCGCAAAGCCGCTTCTTCATTTGAATATTTTTCTCTTACTTCAACTTTGGTAACATTTTCACCTTTAAAATAAACAGACATCACTTCAGTTACATTTTCTTTATTCTTTTCAAACACAACTTTATCCAAAATTCCGCTTTCGGAATCTGAATTTTTTTCCTTTCCGGGTGTTTGGGAACACCCGGAACAAAAAGATAATATTAGAATCAAAAGGAAACAATACATAACATTCTTTTTCATAATTCTAACCTTATTTCTGCTTAAATTTTATGTTTAAAAATTAAATTATGTAAAATTATTTTTTTAAAATTTTTATTTTACCGATTACAGGCAACTCTGCTGCTTTTCCTGCACAAGCATTTATTATGGCTATAATTACAATAATCACAAAGAAAAGTTTAATTGATGCAAGAGGCCAGCTTACCCACCAAGGTGTTATTCTGTACGTTATGGAATTATAGTAAAGAGCTTTCGGAACTTTAATAAGATTTGTCAACAATATACTCAAAAAGTAATATACAATATAAACAATCATAAGATTCATACCTTGAACGACATGAAACCGAACAAATCTGTTTTCTTTTTCTACAAAATATGGTAAAGGCGGAAAGATATAGGAAAGTACAGCCATAAGTTTGCCTTTTTCAATTTCCTTCTTACCAAACTGATGAGATTTGTCTTTTGTTTTAATAAATTCTTGAAATCTGTCATTTAATGCGATGCCCTTTATTTCTTTTTTCCCTTCCATAATGCGACAACCCTTTCAAAAAAACTAAAAACAATACTTAAAAATTCATATTTTTATATTATAAATTTATATATCTAATATATTAATAATTTGTTTTATATTTTGCAAGTACTTACATTTTTTATTTTAGATAATAAAATTTTCCTGCTAAGCATTTTGCAAGCAGGAAACCGTTTAATTTATAAATCGTTATCTAAAAGATAATCT
>CALDOU010000032.1 GCA_937912175.1 uncultured Clostridia bacterium | reverse complement strand
TGTAATTTCGTTAATTCTCTCTGGAGACCAGCTATTTCCGAATTTTGTTCTTGTTCTTGTTTTTTGTCTTTTCTTTCATGGTAATCTTGCATAATTTTTAGACCGAGTCCAGCAAGACCTACTATGGAAGCCGAACCCTCCGCCAATGAGCGGTGCCAGGTTTCTTCACCACCACCGGAAACATTTTCCAAATCCTTATCTCCAAGTTCGTTTGATTTTATAAGTTGTTTGGATAATTCTTTAAAAGCTTCTGAAAATTCGTCTATGGTAAATCCGCCGCCACAATAATCAAACGCATGATTATATAGATTCTCAAATGTGTCTGCATAATTAATAAATTCTTTTGTTAAATTTTCATTTGTGGAAAGTTCATTTAATAAATTGTTAAGTTTTTCATTTTGTATCATAGTAATCTCTCCTTTTAATATTAATAATTTAATCGCTTTTTTATATTTGCATCCAATTATTTTACATCTATCCCTAGTTCTTTAAGTTTTTCTTCCAAATTGTCTTTTTCATCTAAAAGGTCTTGGTATTCCGGGTCTTCTTTGAAAAATTCATATATACCTGATCCAATATCATATATACCTGATCCAATATCATAACTATCTTTAAGCATGTCTACTATCGGTCCACTTAATGTAGCTACGGCGCGGAGCTTTCCTACTGTTTTTGCTCCGCCGGAAATATTTTTCAGATCATCGTCGGTTATTATTTCATTTTTTTGAGTGGAATTTACTAAATTCATGCATTCTATTAGTGCTTCTTCAAATTCCTTTCTATTAAATCCACCGTCTGAGTTTTGAATAATAAAATTTTCTAATTCTTCCGAAGAACTTATTTTTTGGAATTGCTGGGCTAAAGGTTTACTGTTCGATATTTTCGACAAAAAATTTTCAATTTCTTTTTTCAAGAATGCCCGCCTCCTTTTTTATTGATTTGTTGGCTTTTTTTAAGCGTTCTATTTCTTGCTTTAGTTTTTTGACTTGTGCATCGTAAAGTTCCGGATTTTGCTCGCGTAAACTTTTTTCTTCATCCGGGTTATCCCAATTTTGCTTGGCTTCTGATATAATAGCCCCTAATTGCATTAACTGGGGTAGTGTTATATAAATAGCCAATAAACCGTTTCCGATTTTACAGAGTTTGCTTGATTCGGAAGAAGGATCTTCTACTTCTGTTTCTTCTCCTGCTCCTCCTGCTCCTCCTACCACAGCCGTTAAATCGGAATCTTGAAGAACTTTTTTATATTGATCTGAGGTTTTTTCTATGGAACTTAGAAATTCTTGAAATTCTGACGGTGTGAAATTTTGTGAGCTGTGTTTTAAAGCAAAATCGTATTGATCTTGAAAAGTTTTTAGGTTGCAAAACTTTTTTTGCACATCACTATCATTTGCTAAAAGCTTCATAAAATTTAATAAATTAGGATTGTCCATTTAAGAAATCACCCCCATTTATTTAATGATTTTAGTCTCCATATATGCCCATTGCGCGGTTAAAATAGTCAAATCTTTCTGCGTCTGTCATATTCATTGCTTCTTCCGAAAACATAAAATTGAATAAATTAACCGTTTTGGCTCCCCACCTCGGAATGGAAGAATACGATTGCAACTTGTTTTTAAAATCGGCAACTTGTTCTTCGGTTGCATTGCCGCTTATGGCTTGTTTAAATTCATTTTTAAATTCATTTAAAAAGCCTCCGGAAATATTTGAAAGCTTTTCGTCATCTAAACTCTGAAAATTTTTGAAATTTAGACACACTCCTTTTTTGCCCAAAGACGCCATATTGTTAAAAAAAGTTTTGAACTCGTTTTCCGTGTATCCATCGACTATTTTTAAGCAATTATTGTAATATTCATTAAAATTTTTGCAGTTTTTAAGATAACTATATTTTTGAGGGTTGGATTGAATGGTGCTGACTAATTTTATCAGCGCGGGATTTATCTGTGGTTGGGATTCAGACATATGATAACCTCCTTTTAGTATGATTTGCTTTATTTTTTACATAATAATATCAGTAAAAAAGTAAAATGTCAACATTTTTTTGAATTTTATTTTTGCTTTGTGAGAATACTTGAAAAGAGGTGAATTTTATGAGTAAATCAAAAGAAAAGATGAATAAAAATGAGCGTGAAGGGGAAGAAGCGGAAAAAGTTTTAACTCAAGCCACTCTTACGGGAAGCGAAAAACAGTATGAGCGAATTCAAAATATAGGTTCGGTTATAACTTCGTCCAAAAAAGGAAAAATTTATTGCCTTACTATTATAGGTCAAATTGAAGGCCATACTTATTTGAGCAAGGAAAATAAAACAACAAAATACGAACATGTTATACCGGAGCTTGTGGCGATTGAGGAAGACCCTAAAATTGAAGGATTACTGCTCCTTTTAAACACTGTTGGCGGAGATATAGAAGCGGGTTTGGCGATTGCCGAACTGATTTCCGGAATGAGCAAGCCAACCGTATCTTTAGTTATAGGAGGAGGTCATTCAATAGGTGTACCGTTGGCGGTTTGTACAGATGAGTCTTTTATTGTTCCTTCCGCAACAATGACGGTTCACCCGGTAAGGTCTGACGGTACGATTGTGGGAGTTACGCAATCTTTTGAGTATTTTCGAAAAATGCAAAAACGTATTGCTGATTTTGTTGTTAAAAATTCTAAAATTCCGGAAAAACGATTTTACGAATTATGTATGAATACAAAGGAGTTGGTTTTAGACGTCGGTTCTGTGGTGGAAGGCGTCAATGCCGTAAATGAGGGATTAATAGACCATGTGGGAGGGCTTTCGGAAGCTCTTGAGTGCCTTTACGGAAGAATAAAGAAGAAAAAACGCAAAAAATAATAAACAATAAAAAGCTGATGTTCAAAA
Source organism: uncultured Clostridia bacterium (assembly GCA_937912175.1). Taxonomy (GTDB): domain Bacteria; phylum Bacillota; class Clostridia; order Oscillospirales; family Acutalibacteraceae; genus UMGS1491. The sequence continues at coordinate 5,088 of CALDOU010000032.1, read as the reverse complement.
CCAAAAATTGGATGTCGGCTTTTTAGTATAAATTATTGTAAAAATCTGTTATAATTAAAATTTAGACTTGCACATATAAATTATTTCATAAAGAAGCAAAAAATAAAAAGTAAAGTTAGGAGTAAGTATTAATGGGAATTTTAGAAGCCGTAATTCAGGGGATAGTACAAGGGTTAACAGAATTTTTGCCGATTTCCAGTAGTGGGCATTTGTTGATGTCGCAACATATTTTAGGGGTACAGGATAATAATTTGTTTTTTGATGTTATGTTACATATAGGAACCCTTTTGGCGGTAATAGCTGTTTATTATAAGTCTATTTGGAAGCTTATAAAAGCGTTTTTTGAAATTATCGGAAATATTTTTAAAGGTAAATTTAAAAATTTAACTAATGATCAAAATATGGTATTAATGATCATTATAGGATTAATTCCGTTGTTTTTGCTTTTTGTTCCGATTCCCGGCAGCGGTACAAATATAAAAGGTATAGCGGAAGAATTTTCGAGTGATAAAAATATAATCTTAGTGGGTATTTCTCTTATTGTAACCGGTATTTTATTAAAATTAGGAATTCAAAAACGTAAAAGTGTTAAATTCAAGTATACTTATACAACGGCAAACAATGAAACTAAAACTTGGGACGGTCGAACAAAATTAACCGTTATGGACGCTTTATGGATTGGTGTTACTCAATTTATTGCATCAGTTTTTCCGGGAATTTCACGTTCGGGTTCTACTCTTTCAACAGGACTTTTAAGAGAAGTTAATAAGCAAACCGCATTGGATTATTCTTTTATTTTAGGTACTCCTGCCGTTGTCGCCGCAGCAGCACTGGAATTGAAAGAGGCATCGGAAGCGGGAGCGCTTGTAAATATAAATATTGTTCCTGTATTGGTGGGAATGATGGTTTCCGCTGTTGTAGGTTTTTTGTCCATTAAACTTTTTAAGTGGCTTTTAAAAACCGATAAAATGATGATATTTGTAATATACACCCTGATAGTTGGTATGATTGCCATAGCGGTGGGAATTGTGGAACAAATTCAAGGCGTTAATATTTTTACAGGTATGCCTGTATAAGCAGTTAAAATCAAATACAATCAGAATAATTTTTAATAAAACGGAGGATTAAAATGGCCGGTAGGACACCTTTAAAATCTAAAACTTATAAAAAAACATCAAAGCCAAAGCAAAAAAATCCTTTGGAATCAATAGCTCTTTTTGGCTTTGGCCTACTTTTGTTCTTTTTGGTAATTATACCCGGAGAAAATATTTGGCTTTGGGTACATAATTTTATTTTTGGGTTATTCGGCACATGTTCGATTCTTTGGCCGATTTTACTTATAGCTGTTTCTGTTTTGGATGCGATTGGAAAATATGGGGAAAAAATAAATCTTAAAATATGTATGTCTGTTATTACAATAGTTTTATCATGTTCGTTATTTTATGTTTTTTCTTCGGATATAAGCCATTTTCAAAATACACAGTGGTTTAATCATATTATTGAACAATATAAGCAAGGCGAACTTAATAGAGGTTCGGGTATTTTCGGAGCCTTGTTGGGTGGACCTATGATTTGGGCGTTTGGTGCAGCGGGAGCAAGGGTGACTAACATTATACTTTTGTTTATTAGCGTTATGGTTTTGACCGGTGCAACACTTTTGGAATTTTTCAATATCTTTTCAAAGCCGGCAAAGGTTATAAAATATAAGATTGAAGATAAAAGCACTGAAATCAAAAACCGTAAAGAGGCAAAAATTGATATTGATATAAACAATTATAAAAAACGACCTAAAGAAGATAATTTGTTTGAAGAAGACAACTCTTTAATGACAAATAAAAAGAATAATTCAGAGCCGGATGACATGGATGAGATTTCTAAAGTTACTCAAAAATTTATTTCTAAATTTAAATCTGAATCTTCAGAGGGTAATCATGAAATAAACGGAAAAGAAAATATTGGGGAAAAAACAAGTGATATAGATAAAGAAATAAAAAATTATGAATCTGATAACAATATTGAAAAAACAGAATATGAGTTTCCGCCTTTGGAACTGTTGAAGAAGTCTGATAACCCAAATGACGGCGATATAAGTGCAGAACTTAATAATAACGGTAAAATGCTGGTGGATATTTTAAAAAGTTTTAACGTTCAAACAAAAATAATAGATATAAGCAGGGGTCCTGCAGTGACTCGATATGAGCTTCAACCCGCTTCGGGAGTTAAAATAAGCAAAATCACTACGTTATCCGACGATATTGCTTTAAATTTGGCTTCTTCGGGAGTGAGAATAGAGGCTCCGATTCCGGGAAAAGCTGCTGTTGGGGTTGAAATTCCCAATAAAGTTGTAAGTGTAGTAAAAATGCGTGAACTAATTTCATCTTCTAAATTTAAATCTTCAAAAAGCAAACTTACCGTTGTTTTAGGAAGAGATATTTCAGGAGAAATTATGACTGCGGATTTGGCAAAAATGCCACATCTTTTAATTGCAGGTTCAACCGGTTCCGGAAAATCGGTCTGTATTAATTCATTTATAATAAGTATTCTTTATAATGCCAAGCCGGATGAAGTAAAGCTTTTGATGATTGACCCTAAAGTTGTTGAGTTGGGAATATATAACGGTATTCCGCATTTACTTGTACCCGTTGTAACGGATCCCAGAAAAGCCGCAGGGGCTTTAAATTGGGCGGTTAATGAAATGCTTAATCGTTACAAAAGATTTGCCGAAAATAACGTTAGGGATTTGGAATCATATAATGATTTTGTTGCGCGTAATCCCGGAATTACGGATAAAGAGGGCGAAGTTCTTGAAAAAATGCCACAGGTAGTGATTATTATTGACGAGCTTTCCGACCTTATGATGGCGGCTCCGAATGAGGTTGAAGATTATATCTGTCGTTTGGCACAGATGGCAAGGGCTGCGGGGATGCATCTTGTAATAGCCACTCAACGCCCGTCGGTAGATGTTATTACCGGTATTATAAAAGCCAACATCCCGAGCCGTATAGCTTTGGCCGTTTCTTCACAAATAGATTCCAGAACAATTCTTGATATGAGCGGTGCCGAAAAATTATTGGGCAGGGGAGACATGCTGTTTTCACCGGTGGGGTCACCTAAACCTATAAGGGTGCAAGGTTGCTATGTAACTGACAGAGAGATTGAAAGAATTATTGAGTTTTTGAAAAAATCTCAAGAAGTGAAATATGATGACAATATTGCAGAACAAATTGAAAGAAATGCGGTTACGGATGCTTCCAAGGGCAATTCTCAAAAATCTTCCGAAACACCAACCGATCCGGTTATGAATGAAGCAATAAAATGCGTGATTGAAGCGGGACAAGCCTCCACTTCGCTTTTACAAAGAAGGCTGAGAGTAGGATATGCAAGAGCGGGAAGATTGGTGGATGAAATGGAACAAATGGGAATAGTCGGTCCTCATGAAGGCTCTAAACCACGCCAGGTTTTAATAACTCATCAACAATTTTTGGAAATGAATATGAATAAAGATTAACCGGAATATCAATTTTATAAGAGGCGAACTTTATGATTAAATTTAAATCTAAAAAATTTTTACATAAACTTTTCTGCGGAGTTTTGGCTGTTGTTGCATTTATTTTGGTTGCAATTATGACTTATTATAAATTTAGCTTGAAAAGTATTGCCAAAAATATCGGTTTTTCCGATTCGGTTATTTTGAGTTATATAAATGGTAAAAAGATACCCAAATATAATCTTAAAGATACGCTAAGTGATGCTAAGATTTCCGATGTTACAACTCAGAAATACGATTGTGATATGTGTGTACATTTTATAGATGTCGGTAAAGCTGATTGCGCATATATAAAATGTAAAGACGTAAATATTTTGATTGATGCAGCCGATAAAGAACCCGATAATGTGGTAACTGAATATTTAAAGCGCCAAAATGTTGAAAAATTGGATTTGGTTGCGGTTTCTCATCCTCACAGAGATCATATAGGTCAAATGAAAGATGTAATAAATAATTTTAAAATTGATAGGTTTATCGAATCCGATATTCCAGATGAACAGGTGCCTACAACTTGGACTTATGAAAACATGTTGAAGGCTCTTATTAATAAAAATATAGTTTCGGAAGTGGTTCATGCGGGCGATAAGTTTGAAATAGGGGATTTAACAATAAATATACTGGGTCCCGTAATTAAAAACAAAAAGGATATAAATGAAAATTCGTTGGTTATGAAAATAACTTATAAAGATGTAAGCTTTTTATTTATGGGGGATGCCGGAAGAAGCGAAGAAAAAGATATTTTGGAAAATATTTCATTGAATAATAATTTGAAAAATAATGATTTAAATCAAAATCATGGTGAACCTGATCGCAAAAACAAAAAGAATTCTGATATTAAAAATAATATGTTGCATTCCACTGTTTTAAAAGTAGGGCACCATGGAAGCAACAATTCCAGTACCACTACTTTTTTAAATAAAGTTAACCCTGATTATGCAGTTATTTCTGTGGGTGAAGAGCGAGGATATTTAACTCAATGCCGTGCGGTAAACAGAATTAAAAAAGTTTGTAATAATATTTACAGAACCGATGAAAGTGGAACGATAATAATGTTGACGGATGGAAAAAATATAGATGTTAAAACCGAAAAATAGGGGGATGAATTTGGAATTTTTTTCAGTAGATCGTATAGAAAAAAATGTTGTAATTTGCGAAAATCAAAACGGGGAAGAAGTTATTATTTCAAGCAAAAATATCCCCCCCGAGTTAGAAGAAGGTAATATTATTTTTATTGATGGAAATGGAAATATAGTAATTGATGAGCAAAAAACACGATACAGAAAAAATTTAATTGTTAAATTAAGAAAAGAATCCAGGAATATTAATCATTAATTTATGATAAAGTTATTTGTATTTGTATATTGATTTTTCGTTTTAATGATGTATTATTTTTATAAAGTTAGATAATTTTAGAAAGGTTGATAAAATATAGCTTTGGCCCAAAACGTAACCTCAAAAGAAAATTAATTTTTAATTTATATGGATAAAAAATCGGCACGTTTGCTTGAAGGAAAGCAAGCGTGTTTTTATATTGTGAAAAA
>CALDOU010000031.1 GCA_937912175.1 uncultured Clostridia bacterium | reverse complement strand
TGGGATGTGGATGGCTTAATCCGGGCAATGATTTAGCAAAAATTTTATTAAATTCCGGAGGCACGGGAAAAAAGATGACCGGTAATGTTAACTCTTCAAACGGATTGTGGGTAAGAGAGCTTCCAAGTACTTCCTCAAAAAGATTTTGTGCTTTGCCCAATAACACTTCCGTAGAAATTCTAAATCCCGTTAAAGAAAACGGAAATTGGTATAAAGTTAAAACTTCTGGTGGGATAACGGGCTACTGCTATGCCGAGTTTTTGAAAATCAGTTACATCGGCGGCGGGGAAAAAAATCTCGATTTGATAAATCGATCTGACTTTATAAATGAATTTTCCGCTTATCATCATGCGTGCAAAAAATGTATTAAGGAACTTATTATACGAAGATTTGATGAGCTGAATATATTTTTCAAAGGAATATATAAAAGAAACTATAATATGAATCCATCGAATGCGCCTTATCCAATCCCTCGATGTGCAAGGTATTTATTTTAATAATTTTAAATCCCAAATGTCGTACTAATATAAATTTAGTTGTACATTTGGGATTTCTATTAATCTTACAAAGTTAATATTAAATCGATTTTTTCTCCTGCTTCATTTTGTGCAGGTACTAACATGGCTAATATAGTGGGACCGTAAAATTCAAATTTGGCGTTCATATTATTTAATATACACGTCAGTATATAATCACAGTCATATTTTAATGCACGGTTAGTTTTTGGAATTCTTACTAAATTTGTTGTTGTTGCGGGTGAATCTAAATCTAATGATAATCCTTCCATGATTCCCATTTCATCTCTGTTTTTACAAAAACAAAAAAATATTCGTGCTCTTATTTTATAAGGTAAAGCCATAAATAACTGATATACTTCAGCACGCCATTCTTCGGTTGGTATTTCACTATCAAGTGCGAGAGCTCTTATAACGCGCGTAGGATATTCACCGAATTTTTGAAATAAAGCGGCTATTATTTGGTCCTCGTTTGCGATGGCGGAAACCATATTTAATGATGATAAGCCTATTAAACCGCTTAAAGAGAAGATTGCTAATTTTTTAAATATTTTTTTAGCCATTGTAAATTTCCTTTCCTTTTTAAACTTTTTAAATTGTTACATAATAAAGTACATTATAATAAAAAAACGTATATATTTCAATGAATAAATGTTTATATTTCTATAATAAAATCTGCATGTAAAAAATTTCCTTAATTCACATGCAGATTAAAAAGTTAATTATTGATGTACTTGTATTTTTTCATAAAAGGGGAGAGACAAATATGTTTAAAAAATCGAAGAAAATTTTTGCAGGTTTTTGTATCTTGATTATTGTTCTGCTTGTTGGATGGATTGGATATCACAATATAAAAACACGTATGAAAAAAGACAAATATTCTGGGACTTTGGGTAAAAATTTAAAATTTGTAACGGTAAACAATAAAAAGATATATCTTGCATGTGAAATAACATAACGAAAAAAACGATTATTTTATCGAGTGGATTTTCGCGAACACCCTGGTGAATTAAGCAAAAATTATAAGGTAGTTGTTTTATAATGCTTTGGATATGGTTTAACTATTTCAACAAGTAAAGTAAAGTGCATATCAATAAAAACTTTGCGGATGAAATAAGAAGCTCTTTTAAAAACCCTACAGTCTAAAAAATAAATTTAAACTGCAGGGTTTGCTGTTTGTCAGTACTTTTATATTTTTTTTAAATTTATATATCTTTTTTTTAACCCACCGTTGCACGCCTGTAGTCCTTTGGTTCCCCACCCGGTGTTCACTTCAATTATGACTGGACCTTTTTCGGTTATTGCTATATCAAAACCCAAAGACGAAGCACCGTAAAATACTTTATTATGTATTTTTTTAACCAAATCTATTGTTTCTTTCCAAAACGGAATTTGTATTTTTTCGAAGCTTATATTATTTTTTTTAGTATAAATTTTATTGTATGTACAGCCATATTTTTTCAGCTTTCCTGTATCTATATCAACTCCTACACAAATACCGCCTTTATGCGCATTATCCACTTTTGAATTGTTTTCTCCTATTCTTAGCATAGCTGCAAGTATATTTGCTTTGTCGTTATATCTGAGACTAACTACTCTTATTGTGTTTAAAGAATCTTTATTTAATTTTTTTAAATCTTCGTGTTGATGTATGTATTCTTGAATAATAGTTTTTCTTTTTTTGATTTCTTCTAACATATTGCCTAAATATATCTTATTTGATTTCGTGTCCGTAACTTCAATTTTAGTATTCTGTTTTTTTAAAAAATATATATTTTGTCCTCTTGATCCACATACCGGTTTTAGTATATACTCTCCATTATCTAAGTTTTGTATAGCTTTCTTATCTGAAATTTGCTTTTTGCCGTTTGAAGAGTATATTGACTTACCGTTATTCAGTATATAAAAAATTTTAGGAGTATACTTGGAATCTACAGAACAAACTAAATTATAAAAATTAAATTTATTGTCATAATTGAACTGATGTACCTGAAATTTATTATGATGAATTTTACTTACTTCTTTCGAAACGGTAGTATATGATATAAAATCTTCCAAATTTCTAAAATTCTTTATATCAAGTCCTAAGCTATTAAAATCATCTTGGTCTTTGTCTATTTTTCCATTTAGTTTATACCATTTTATAAGATCGTTTGTACGCTCCTTTTTTGATTTACGTTTTAAACCTTTTATATTTGTAAAAACAGAAGGTTTTTGTACCATTTCTTCAATTATAATTTTTTGATCCGTAGGGATATTGTTATCAGTATAAATATCTGCATAAATCAAATTTGTACTTAAAAGTAATGCTGTAAAACACAAAGATAAAAATTTTTTTATTTTTTTCACAGTTACACCTCTATATTTATTATAATTAAACAAATTATAAATCTTAATTCTTACACTTTTCAATTTACACATTATACGAATTATTTTATGATTTTTTGTTCATTATTTTTCTTGTAAAAATCGAGGTATGGCTATGAAAAAAATTTAAAGATATATTGAAAATTTTTTATACGTATTTTTGTTTGGCTTTTTCTAAAATTTCTTTATCTATCTGTGGAGTGTTAATCCATCCGTTTTCTTTCATGGTATTTGATATTTCGCACTGAATAGTCAAAGAGTTATTTAATACATCTTTAAACATTTTATGAATGGTGGAATTTGAAGCTTCCATAGCTCCGTGGAGCAGCAAATCGCAAGAACCTCTTTCTAAAAGAAGTAAATCTCGCATTAAGGTTTTATCGCTCATTTTTCAGA
>CALDOU010000030.1 GCA_937912175.1 uncultured Clostridia bacterium | reverse complement strand
TATATATACAAAAATATTGGGGGTAAAAGTCCCGTATGTTAATGTTCCGGTACGTCCCGGAAGAAACTTAGCATCAATTATCGAGGTCGCGGCAATGAATAATCGTCAAAGAAAACTGGGATATAACGCAGCAAGAGAACTATTTATTAACCTGGGCATGGAATATCCCAAATCAAAAACTCCTAAAATAGAAAAATGTATCTGGGATTTATAATTTAATAATTTTATATAAGGAGGAAATAACATAATTTCGATGTATTCGGAAATCATAAAACTTTCTAATAAATTAAATTGCATATCAATATTAAATGAAAACTTAAAAAAACACACTTCTTTTAAAATAGGCGGTGCGGCGGATTTATTTATTTATGTTAACAATATAGAAAATTTAAAAATTTTAATTAATTTCATAAATCATAAAAATATACCGTTTTTTATACTTGGAAACGGAACAAATCTTCTTGTTTCTGATGAAGGATATAAAGGTATAATTTTAAGTTTGTCTAAATGTGAAAAAACTTTAAAAACAGAGAATGAAAATATAATATGCAGTGCAGGAATCCCTTTAGCCAAAGCTTGTGTATTCGCTTTAAAAAACAATCTTTCGGGATTAGAATTTGCCTGGGGAATTCCGGGATCTTGCGGTGGCGCTCTTTATATGAATGCGGGAGCTTATGGAAATGACATTTCGGATATAATTCTTGAAGGAACACATATCAATCCGGACGGTACAGAAGAAATTTTAAATAAGTCGCAACTTGATTTATCATATCGCAAAAGCTTTTATACTGACAAACCCTTTATAATTACTTCTATGAAATTCAAATTAAATCCTAAAAGCTTTCAAGATATAAAAGCCAAAATGTATGAAAATATATATAAAAGAAAAAATAAACAACCTCTGGAATTTCCAAACGCAGGCAGTATTTTTAAACGTCCCGAAGGTTATTACGCAGGAACTTTAATTCAAGAATGCGGACTTAAAGGTGTTTCTGTCGGCGGAGCAATGGTGAGTCCAAAACATGCAGGATTTATTATAAACACAGGAAACGCAACAGCAAAAGACGTATTAAATTTAATAAGACTTATTCAAGAAAAAGTATACAATAAATTCGGCGTAAACTTGCAATGCGAAATAAAAACCCTGGGCGACATAAACTTATAAATAAATTATTTTAATGAGGAATTCAAAATGTCCTTTTCCGCAAAAACAAAAAAAGAATTAACAGAATTTGAGCTACAAAACACATTAAATACAGACTGCAACAAGCTTTCTGATCTTTTTAAGCTATTCAATTCAGCTCAAACAGAAAAAAATAAAGAACATCAGAAAAATATATATGCCGAATTTTTAAGAAAAGTTTTTATTAATTACGGAAATATAATAAATCCGGAAATTGAGTATCATTTAGAGCTTGATATCAATTCACCGGATTTAAGTAATTTAATTATTTATACGTTTAAAAATTGTGATGCATTGGGATATACACCCGGAATAACTCAAAGAAGAAATCATATCGTTCTATATTTAAAAGGCAGCGAAAAAATAACAGATTTTTTGGTGTTTATCGGTGCCTCAAAAAGTGCTATGGAATTAATGCAAATAAAAATGGTTAAAGAAGTTCGAAATAATATAAACCGAACTACTAATTTTGAAACCGCAAATCTTTCAAAAATCACCAATTCTTCTACCGAACAAATAAATGCCATTAAAAAAATCAAACACACCATAGGTATTGAATCTTTGCCGGAACATTTAAAGGAAATAGCTTTAATAAGAATTAATAACCCTTATCTTTCTTTAAAGGAATTATCAAAACTATATACCCCCCCTATAAGCAAATCCGGAATTAATCATAGATTAAAAAAACTAATTGAAATTTCTTCTGAGTTATAAAAATAAATTCAAGCTAACTTTTCGCGGAGCATTTTCAAAAGTAATTTTTCCCTTCTGGAAACTTGAACTTGTGTCATGCCCAGGTTTTTGGCAGTTTCAGACTGAGTAATACCTTTAAAAAATCTTAAATAAATTAAATTTTTATCTTTAACGGCAAATGTATTAATAACTTGTCGCACAGAAATCATAGAAGATAATTTTTCATCATCAAACTCTATGGGAACCTCTATCACAGAGCCCGATTCTTCATTTAAAGAAGAATCCAAAGAAATTAAATTTTTTGAAACCTCTAAAGCTTCCAATATTTGTTCGCTTTCAACGTTCAACAATTCTGAAATTTCATTTAAAGTGGGTTCACGTTCATAATATTTTAAAAACTTTTCACGTTCACAACGAATTTTATTTGAAAGCTCCTTAAGCCTTCTGCTGATTTTAAACAGTGAACAATTGTTGCGAAACATCTCCTTTATTTCACCTAAAATCACAGGAACAGCATAGGTGGAAAATTGCACTCCACGGTTAAAATCAAAATTATTTACTGCTTTGGTAAGCCCAATACATCCTGTTTGAAAAATATCTTCATACTCCACTCCCCTTCCCCTAAACCTTTGACAACAAGAGTGGACTAATCCAAAATGCTCTTCAATATTTATATAATTTTTAGAAATGCTTTTTTTCTTTGTTTTATTTAAATTAATATTTTTCTTATTTTTTGAAATATTACTTTTCATTGTTTACGGGTCTACGAATAATAAACTTTTGTAAAGTTACCGTAGTCCCCTTTCCTACCTTAGAAGTAACTTTTATTTTATCCATAAAACTTTGCATGACAGCAAATCCCAAGCCCGAGCGCTCACTGCCTCCGGTAGTAAAAAGTGGCTCCATGGCTTGTTCAACATTATCAATACCACACCCCCTATCCTTGATTTTTATCATTATTTTCCCGTTACTGTAAATTTTTGAAGATATGTAAATTTTTCCTATTCCCGATTTATATCCATGTACAATACAATTGGTTACAGCCTCCGAAACAGCAGTTTTAATATCCGCAAGTTCATCAATCGTGGGATCAAGTTGCGAAACAAAAGATGCTACCACAGTTCTTGCAAACCCCTCATTATATGACCTACTAAAAAAATTTATATTCATTTCGTTTATTACGTCTTGTTGCATTAATTTTAACCTCCTCATTTTCAAATATTCCTAAAGAGCCCAAGCCTGAAAGCCTAATCATTCTTTCTAAGTTTTTAGGAATATTAATAACTTTTAATTTTCCTCTTAAAGCGCTAACCAATTTAAACCTCCCCATAATTAAACCTATCCCAGAGGTATCCATGAATTGCACGCCGCTAAAATCAAGTTTTAAAACCTCGGGATTATATTTTTCAACATAAGAATCAATGGTTTCCCTTATATCTTTGGCAGTATGGTGGTCAATATCACCTTCAATAAACGATGTGAGTGTATTTTGATAAAGTGACATTTTTACGCTCATAAAATTTAACCTCCTTTACATTAATAAGTATTTACTTTAAATTATTATTTTATCCGTAAAAATTAAAAATATTATTTTTAAAGCCTGTCCGGCAAATTTTTACAAATAAAATATCCTTTATCACTTATTATGATAAAGGATATTTTTTGATTATTTTGTAGAAATTCGTCACCAAAAAAATTAAATTTATAATTTTTTACATTAAACTTTTAATCAGAAAATTCTTTAATACTTTTATTAAGATTTTCTATCTTACTTTCAAGTTTCAAAACTGTTTCTTTAGCGCCATCAATTATTTTTTGAGGAGCTTTTGAAATAAAGTTTTGATTTTTCAGTCGATTTTTCGCCTGCTCAAGTTGAGATTGTGCCACACCCAATTCTTTTTTCAAGCGAGCAATCTCTGCTGCAGTATCTACCAGTTCTTCGGTCGGAATATAAATTTTAACATAATCATTAACAGCGGTTACAACCTTATTTAAATTAAATTTTTCAGCGATTTCCACATCTTTGGCATATGACAATTTACACATAATATTTTTATAAGAATTCAAAATATTCTTAAGTTCATCGTTTGAAGTTTCCACATAAACAGAAGTTTTTTTGCCGTGAGGCACATTCATTTCTCGCCTTAAATTTCTTAATGATTTTATTACCGACATCAATATATTTACTTCTTTTTCGGCCTTTTCATCAATATAAGATTTGTTAAACTCAGGATATTTTGAAATCATAATTGAGCTTTCTTTATGTGGAAAAGATAACCATATTTCTTCTGTTATAAACGGCATAAACGGATGAAGTAATTTTAAAATACCATTCATTATCCAGAGTAAAACTTCTTTTCTGCCGGAAATTTTTGAAAATTCTATATACCAATCGCAAAATTCGTCCCAAATAAAATCATATAATTTTTGGGCTGCGATCCCTAATTCAAATTTATCTATATTACTTATTACTTCCTCGGTAACTTTATTAAACCTACTGACAATCCAACGGTCTGTACTTTCAAGTTCAGTCGGAATTTCAGGTTTTAAATTCAGTCCGTTGGTATTCATATGCACAAACCTGGCAGCATTCCAAATTTTATTTGCAAAATTTCGATTTGCTTCAATTTTTTCATCATAAAAACGCATATCATTTCCGGGGCTTGTACCTAAAATAAGAGAGAACCTTAATGCATCTGCACCGTATTTTTCTATTATTTCCATGGGATCAATCCCATTACCCAAAGATTTGGACATTTTGCGTCCTTGAGAATCTCGAACCAAACCATGAATAAGAATGTTTTTAAAAGGAGGTTTACCTGTCATTTCAAGAGATGAAAATATCATCTTTGCAACCCAGAAAAATATTATGTCATATCCCGTAACCAAAACATTAGTAGGATAAAAATAATCAAATTCAGGTGTATCTTTAGGCCACCCCAAAACTGAAAACGGCCACAACCCCGAAGAAAACCATGTGTCCAATGTATCTTCATCTTGATAAATATCAGAAGAACCACATTTAGAACAATGTGAAACCTCATTCTTGGAAACTGTCATCTCTCCGCAATCGTTACAATACCAAACGGGAATTCTATGTCCCCACCATAATTGTCTTGAAATACACCAATCTTTTATGTTTTCCATCCAATGATAATAAATTTTACTAAATCTATCGGGAACAAAATTAGTTTTGTGATTTTTAACACATTCAATTGCCGGTTTGGCAAGGGTCTCCATTTTTACAAACCACTGTTTAGAAACTTTGGGCTCGACAACAGTATTACACCTATAACAAGAACCAACATTATGCTTTATGTTTTTTATGCTTTCAAGGTATCCGGCTGATTTTAATTCTTCTACCAATTGTTTTCTTACTTCATATCTTTCCAGCCCTTGATATTTTCCCGCTTTTTCATTAATCTTTGCATCGTCGGTCATAACATTTATAATGGGAAGTCCATGCCTCAACCCTATTTCAAAATCATTCGGATCATGAGCCGGAGTAATTTTTAACGCCCCTGTGCCAACTTCCATATCCACATAATCATCACTTATTATCGGTATTTCTCTGTTGACAATAGGAATAATTACTTTTTTACCTATTAAATTTTTATAGCGACTATCGTTGGGGTTAACGGCAACAGCAGTATCACCAAACATAGTTTCGGGGCGCGTTGTGGCGACTGTAATAAAACCACTTGTTCCCACTATCGGATACTTTATATGCCAAAAATGTCCATCGTGTTCTTCAAAGTTCACTTCTGAATCTGAAATCGAAGTCTTACATTTCGGACACCAGTTTATAATCCTTTCTCCACGATAAATTAAACCTTTTTCATAAAGACGTACAAAAAATTCTTTTACTGCTTCCGAACAACCTTCATCTAAAGTAAATCTTTCTTTCGACCAATCACACGATGCACCTAATTTTTTCAATTGATTTACTATATTGTTTCCATATTTTTCTTTCCATGCCCACGCACGCTTTAAAAAATCTTCACGACTTATTGACGCCTTTGAGATACCTTCATTACGCATCTGTTCCACAATTTTGGCTTCAGTGGCAATAGAAGCATGGTCAGTACCGGGGACCCAAAGCGCAGAATATCCTTGCATTCTTTTAAAGCGAATAATTATATCTTGCATGGTTTCGTCTAAAGCGTGTCCCATATGAAGCTTACCGGTAATATTTGGAGGAGGTATAACAATAGTGAAAGGTTTTTTGTTTTTATCTACTTCCGCTTTAAAATATCCCCCATCAACCCAAAATTTATAAATCTTATCTTCTACTTGTCCGGGTTTATAAATTTTTTCTAAATCATTTTCCAATTTTCAACTCTCCTTTTTCTGAAATTAATTTTTTAATTTTTTCAATTCCTTCTCCACTAACAGAAGAAAAAATAATTTGAGGTATATCTTTATATCTTCCAAGCTCTGATTGCATACTTTTTTCTCTTTCGGCACGTTGAGTTTTATTAAGTTTATCACTCTTAGAAGCCACTATAACAAACGGTAAATCTTTTGAATATAAATATTCAATCATTTGCATATCCAATTCCGAAGGTGGATGTCTGAAATCAACAATTTGAATAACAAGAGCTATGTTTCTTTTTAAATTAAAATACCCTTCAACAAGATTTGACCACCGCTTTTTTTCAGAAAAAGAAACTTTTGCATACCCATAACCGGGCAAATCAACAAATCGCAATTTTTTTAAATTATAAAAATTAAGATTTATGGTTTTACCGGGTTTTGTGCTTACTCTTGCAAGAGATTTTCTGTTCAAAATCTTATTTATAAGTGAAGATTTACCCACATTAGATTTACCCGAAAAAACTATTTCGGGTAAATTGTCATTAGAAATTTGAATTAAATTTCCAACGGATTTTTCGAATTCTGCTTCATGAAAATTTATCATTTAAACACCAATTAATTTAACTTTTCTTTTTTGATTTTTTATTAACGTCATCTTTTTCAAGTGCATATTTAAAAACATCATTTAAGTTATTTACTTTAATAAAATGCATTGATTTTTTTACAACTTCATCTATATTTTCCAAGTCGCTTTCGTTTTTTAAAGGAACAATAACCGACTTTTTTCCTTCAATATATGCAGCCATACATTTTTCTTTTAAACCGCCAATAGGCAAAACATCGCCTTTAAGTGTTATTTCACCGGTCATAGCCACATCTTGTTTAACAGGTATACCGATAAGTGCAGATAACAAAGCCGTGGCAATTGTTACTCCCGCTGAAGGTCCATCTTTAGGTACCGCCCCCTCGGGCGCATGAACATGCACATCAAAAGTTTTATAAAATTCTTTTTTTACTCCTAATTCGGAAGCGTTACTTCTAATATAGCTTATTGCCAATTGTACGGATTCTTTCATAACATCGCCCAGAGATCCTGTAATCTGAATATCACCTTTACCTTTTTTCATTAAAGAAACCTCAATCGGCATTACCTCTCCGCCTACCGAAGTCCACGCCAGCCCTTGCGCTACTCCCGTGGAAATCCCTTCGTCAATTTTATTATTTTTATACTTTTCTGTTCCCAACAAATCTTTAAGAACTTTCAAGTCCACATTAACTTCTTTTTCTTCCTCTTCAACAATTTTTTTTGCCGCTTTTCTCATTAATGAAGCTACATTTCTTTCGAGGTCACGCACTCCGGCTTCTTTTGTATAATTTTTAATTAAAGACTTAATGGCTTCATCGGATATATTAAAAATCTTTTTGTTAAGACCATGCCGCTTTAACTGTTTAGGAACAAGATAATCTTTAGCTATATGAAATTTTTCTTCATGAGTATAACTATACAGTTCAATTATTTCCATTCGATCATATAAAGGTTCCGGGATTTCATCTTTATCATTGGCGGTCGCTATAAAAACAACATTGCCTAAGTCGAAAGGAACTTCTATATATCTATCATAAAACTCATAATTTTGTTCGGAATCCAATACCTCCAAAAGAGCTGCCGCCGGATCACCGTGATAATCTTTGGCCAATTTATCCACTTCATCCAACAAAATCAAGGGATTATTTACACCAACTTGCTTTATAGCGGAAATAATTCTTCCGGGCATTGCGCCTATATATGTTTTCCTATGTCCACGTATTTCCGATTCGTCATTAACCCCGCCTAAAGAAACACGAACATACTTTTTCCCCATAGCTTTTGCCAAAGACTTTGCAATAGAAGTTTTTCCCACCCCGGGAGGACCCACCAAACAAATTATTTGTCCTTTAATATCCGGTGCCAATTTTTTTACTGACAAAAACTCCAATATTCTTTCCTTTACTTTTTTCAATCCAAAATGTTCTTCGTTAAGTACTTTTTTTGCCTTTTTTATATCAATAATATCTTTAGACGATTTATTCCAAGGTAATGAAAAACAAGTTTCTAAATAAGTTCTTATTATGTTTGCTTCGCTTGAACCAACGGGGACTTTAGAAAAATTTTCACATTCTTGTTTTAATTTATTATATGTATCTTTGGGGATTTTTAATTTTTCCAATTGCTTTTTAAATTTATCAGATTCTGTAACAGGGTCGGAGCTTTCCCCAAGTTCTTGAGATAAAAGCTTTATTTGTTCACGAATAAAATATTCTTTTTGATTTTTATCTACAGTATTTTTTAATTTTAATCCCAACTCATCTTCATATCTTAATACCTCATTTTCATGAGATAAAAATTTTATAAGTTTTTTTGTTCTTTTTAAAGTATCCAATTCTTCAAGCAATTTTTGTTTCTTTTCAAATTCCAACATTACATTTGATGCTATATAATCCGTTGTTTTTCCTATATTGTTATTAGAAGTTAAGTTCAAAATAATGTCTACGGAATTTTTGGGAGAAACACTTAAATATTCAGCAAAAACATCTTGAGATTTTCTGATTAATGCTTCCACTTTGGCGTCTTGTTTGTAATCGATGCTTTCTCTTTTTACAATTTTAGCACTTAAAAAATCTTTTTTATCAATATACTCAACGGCTTCAGCACGATATTGACCCTCTATTAACACTCGCACGCAGTTATTATTCTGTTTAAGTATTTGTTTTATTTTTGCCAAAACACCCATTTTATAAATTTTGGACTTAGTGGGATTATCGTCTTTTATATCTTTTTGCGTAACCAAAAAGATAAGCTGATTGGAATTCATGGCTTCCTCAACAGCTAATATCGATTGCTTTCTGGCTATATCAAAATGAAGTACTATATTAGGAAACATAACAAACCCACGAAGTGCTAAAATCGGAACAGTTTCCTCATTAATCATTACATTTTCTATTTTTACTCAACTCTTTCTGCAATATTTAAGATGCATCGCTCTTTTTGGAATGCTTATTAAATAATTTATCAGAACCAATAGATATAATTACCGGCTCACGATTTTCATTATATATATACTCAGGCTTTTGTTTACCGTTTACAACATCGGCGCTGATTACGACTTTTTCGATTGTGTGGTCTGACGGTACATCAAACATAACGTTTTTCAATATTTCTTCTATAATCGAACGCAAACCTCTGGCACCGATATTTCTTTCAATTGCTTTTTTGGCAACGGCTTTAAGAGCCGATTCTTTAAACTCAAGTTCAACTTTATCAAATTCAAAAAGACGTTTATATTGTTTAATTAATGAATTTTTGGGTTCGGTAAGAATTTTTACCAATGCGTCTTCATCCAATCCTTTAAGTGACGCAATTATGGGCAAACGACCAACCAATTCGGGAATAAGACCAAATTTTACAAAATCTTGCGGAACGGCTTTACTCATCCAATCTGTAGAATTCAGTTCTTTACGAGTCATAATCTTAGCGCCAAAACCCATAGATGATGTGCTGACTCTTTTTTCAATTATTTTTTCAATACCTTCAAAAGCACCACCGCATATAAAAAGGATATTGGAGGTGTCTATTTGAATAAATTCTTGTTGAGGATGTTTACGTCCTCCTTTGGGGGGAACATTGGATTTTGTGCCCTCTATTATTTTTAAAAGTGCTTGTTGAACACCCTCTCCGCTTACATCACGAGTAATAGACGCATTTTCGGATTTACGAGCAATTTTATCAATTTCATCAATATATATAATTCCACGTTCCGCTTTTTCAATATCAAAATCGGCCGCTTGAATTAACCTTAAAAGTATATTTTCAACGTCTTCACCGACATATCCGGCTTCGGTAAGAGTAGTAGCATCGGCAATAGCAAAAGGCACGTCAATCATTTGAGCCAAAGTCTGGGCAAGCAAGGTTTTTCCCACGCCCGTAGGTCCCAAAAGTAATATATTACTCTTTTTAAGTTCAACGGGATCATCGTTGGCATTTTCAAAAAATATGCGTTTATAGTGATTGTATACCGCGACCGAAAGTGCAACTTTAGCATCATCTTGACCGACTACATATTCATCCAGATATTTTTTAATTTCTTGCGGCTTGGGTAATATTTTATCGTTGGATTTGGAATCGGAATTTCTTAATCTTTTGCGCTTTCTGTTTAGAAAATCCACTTCTTCATTTAAAATATTAGTACACAAAGATACACATTCATCACAAATACATACACCCGGTCCTGCAACTAACTTTTTAGCTTCATTCTGGGGTTTGCCGCAAAATGAACAACAAAGTTCTCTGTCTTTATTTCCTCTGTCTATACTCATATTTACCACCGATCCCTAAAATATAAATTTTAAATTATCTTTTAGCAATAATTTTATCAATTAACCCATAGTCTTTAGCTTCCTCTGCGGTCATAAAGTTATCACGTTCAGTATCAGCTGCGATAATTTCATAAGGTTTGCCGGTTCTTTCGGATAAAATTTTATTTAACCTTTCCTTTGTTTGAAGAATATGTTTAGCGTGAATATTAATATCGGTAGCTTGACCTTTTGCACCGCCACTGGGCTGATGAATCATAATATCACAGTTAGGAAGCGCAAAGCGTTTACCTTTTGCACCCGCCGCAAGCAAAAACGCGCCCATACTTGCAGCCATACCCAAACAAATAGTGGAAACATCGCATTTTATATATTGCATAGTATCATAAATCGCCATACCGTCAGTCACAGAACCACCGGGGCTATTAATATATAAACTTATATCTTTAGAAGCATCTTGACCTTCAAGATACAAAAGTTGGGCAACAATCAGCCCTGCTGTATTAGAATTTACTTCTTCATTTAAAATAACAATACGGTCATTTAAAAGTCTTGAAAATATATCATAAGACCTTTCTCCACGTCCGGTCTGTTCTATTACATAAGGCACTAAACTCATTTACAAAACCTCTCTTAACTATCGTTGCGTATTAATAATCAGACAATTTTCAAAAATTTATACAAAGTTGCAAATTTAAAAATAAATTTACAACTTTATAATAATCAGAACAGTTCATTGAATTATTTTTCCACACGGTTGCTTTTTAAAATTTCTAAAACTTTAGATTTAACAATGTCCTGCTTCAAATCATTTTCCATAACAAATTTTTTAACCTGTTCAACTTTCATTTTATACTGTTCGGCAATTTTTGCATATTCTCTTTCAATTTCATCTGCGGAAACTTCTATTTTTTCGATTTCTCCTACTTTTTTAAGGCCCAAACTCAATTTAACATGTTTAACCGCTTGCGGATTAAATGTTTTTGCCAAAGCTTCAGAATCCATACCCGTATATTTTAAATAATCTTTAAGAGCCAAACCTTGGGTTTGGAGTTTATATTCAAATTCTCTTAATAATTCTTTTTCTTTGTTTTTAATTAACGCTTCCGGAATATCAGCTTTTACCAACTCAATAAATTTTTCAATCATTTCGTTTTCCGCTTCATGTTCCGAATTATGTTTTCTGCTTTCTTCCAATTTCTTTTTTAAATCGTCTTTAAAATCTTTAAGAGTATCAAATTCACTAATGTCTTTTACAAATTCATCATCGACAACAGGTAATTCCTTTTTTTGAATTTTATTTAATTTAGTTTTAAATACTGCATCTTTATTGGCAAGGTCCGCAGCATGATAATTTTCCGGGAATTTAACTTTAACATCAAATTCATCCCCTACTTTATGTCCGGCAACTTGTTCTTCAAAACCTTCAATAAATTGTTTTTTCCCTAATTCAAGAGGTGCATTTTTGGCGCTTCCGCCTTCAAACAATTTTCCGTCAACTGAACCTTCAAAATCTATATTTACCAAATCACCCATTTCAGCGGACTTATCGTCTGCGGAAACAAGTCTTGCGTTTTTTTCTTGAAGTAATTTTATTTCACTTTCAATATCTTTTTCGGTTACTTTTTTAATTTCAGGTTTTTTTATTTCTATGCCTTTATAATTTTCAACTGTCACTTCAGGCATTACAGTTACTTTAACTTTAAAAATAAGACCGTCTTCTTTGCCCATTTTTACAAGTTCAAAATCAATATGATCATCAACAAGCTCAATATTAGCTTCTTTTGCCGCATCTTCAATTGCATAAGGATAAATAGCATTAACGGCATCTTCGTAAAAAATTTGTTCACCGTAATATTTTTCTATAAAGCTTCTTGGCGCTTTACCTTTTCTGAATCCCGGAATTGTTATCTTCCCTTTTTGGCGATTATAAACTTTATCAACTTCCTTAGCAAAATCCTCCGGAGAAACAGCAATTTCCATCTCCCAGCGATTTACGTCCACTTTATTTGACGACTTAAGTTCCATTTGTAAATTCATCCTTTCAAAATTATCATAATACTTAATATTAAAATCGGCGGAAAATTAAACATATTATAAAGAAATCAATACAGGGCAAAAATCTATATAATCACAAGAAACAAGCTTGAAATCTATACCTTTATAAATTCCTTCAACAATATTTTTTTTAGCTCCGCTACCATGAATATGTCCATAATAACATTTTTTTACTTTTCTTTCAATCAAAATATTTATAATTTCTTCAGATTCGTTAAAAGCATATACAGGTGGATAATGTAAAAACACCACAGGATTAACCCCATACTCATTTGAACAATCCAAAGATCTTTTTAATCTTCCTATTTCTCTTAAATATATTTTTTCATCTTCAGGCTCTTCTGAATTATACATCCACCCTCTTGTACCACAAACACATATATTTTCAACCAAATATGCAGAATTGAATAAAATTGATATACTTTCAAAATTATTTTCTTTTAAAAACTTTTCTGTTTTTGATTTTGTAATCCACCAGTAATCATGATTGCCTTTTATTAAAATTTTCTTGCCCGGTAATTTATTTATAAATTCAAAATCTTTTTTTGCTTCTTCCAAACTCATAGCCCAGGAAATATCCCCAATAATTACAACGGTATCATTTTCCTTTATTGTATTTTCCCAATTCTTTTTTATTTTTTCCACATAATCTTTCCAACCATCAAAAATATCCATTGATTTATCGGAATTTAATGATAAATGCAAGTCAGATATAGCATAAACCGCCATAGAAACCTCCGATTAAAATATTTTTAAAGTCTATACTATATTTTTTAACATAAAATTATAAGCATTATCAAAAAAAATTTTTTTAAGTAATTCTTCGCTATAATTTTCAGTCAAAAAATACTCATATAACTTTTCCATGCTCTCTATACCCACAATATTTTTCGGCATAACCGCTCCGTCAAAATCGCTTCCGAAAGAAACGACGTTTTCTCCGCCAAGTTCCAAAAAATGTTCAACGTGTTTTTGAATATCACTAAAATCGGTATCGGCTTTTTCGCTTAAAAAATCTTTACAAAATGTAATTCCAACCAATCCCCTGCGATTTTTTAAAATTTCAAACTGCTCATCAGTCAAATTGCGCCTGTGGTTGCAAATGCTTTTGGAGTTTGAATGAGTTGCCACAAATGGTAAATCGGCGTTTTCGGCAACATCATAAAACAGTTTTTCTCCTGCATGAGAAACGTCAACTATCATATTAATTTTTTCCATTTCTTTAATCGTTTTTTTGCCGAATTCCGTAAGCCCTTGAGGTTTAATAACGTCTGCTCCGTCACCGACTTCACAATGCCCGTTCCATGTAAGGGTCATCATTCTGACGCCTTTATCATAAAGATATTTTACATTATTTATATCTTTACCCAAGATTCTACTTCCCTCTACGGTTAATATAATGCCGCTTTTCCGGATTTTATTATTTTTCAAATCAATTAAGTCTTCTTTATTTTTTAAAATTTTAGCATAATTACCATATAACTTTACCTGATTATTCAACAAATTCACAGCATCATTAAAAAGTTTTAGCGCTTTACCGTTTTCACCTTTAATATCGTCCGGAATCCAAACGGCAAAACACCCTATATAAGGATTATAAACATCGGCTTTTTTTAATGAAACATGAAGGTCATTTTCATACAAGTTTTTACTTTTTGTTACCGCTTCATAAAGAGTGTCACAATGCAAATCAAAAAATTTCAAATCTCTCATCCATTCCAAAAGCATTTTTGTAATAATTAATATTTTCGGGAAATCCGATATTGTTCGTAATCACTTCCGAAACATCAAATCGAGGTTGTTTATCTGATTGATATTCCGACAGATATACCATGGCCGTCTTTATTATTTTTATTCTTTTATTTTTATCAACAGACTCCACGCCACGAATCATGGAATTTTTTTTACGAGTTTTGACCTCTACAAAAATAATATATTGATCATCTTCAAAAATTATATCTACTTCCCCATACCTGCTGTAATAATTGGATTTTTTAAATTTCAAACCTTGATTCATCAAATAATTTTTGGTAAAGATTTCACCGTCGTGCCCGACTGTTTTGTTTTTTGATAACTCGTGTTTATTCATTTTTATTTATTGACCACCGCGGTATCTTTTTTATTATTAAGTATTTTAGTTAAAAAAGTTTTTCTGTGAATTGGGCACGGACCATATTGCTTTAATAAATCAGTATGTAATTTCGTTCCGTAACCTTTATGCTTTTCAAAAGCATAAAGAGGATATTTTTCAGCCGCTTCTTTCATAACTCGGTCACGAGTAACTTTGGCCAAAACAGAGGCGCATGCTATTGAGTGTGACAATCCGTCGCCCTTTATTATGGCAACCGACGGGATTTTTAAATCAGGCAACCTGTTTCCGTCAATCATGGCAAAATCCGCACTAATATCCAAATTATCCACCGCGCGTTTCATAGCCAAAAATGTTGCATTTAATATATTAATGTCATCAATCTCTTGGGGGCTTGCGCTCGCAATACCGTAACACAAGGCTTTTTCTTTTATAATTTCAAAAAGATATTCTCTCTTTTTTTCGCTTAATTTTTTGGAATCATTTACCCCCTCGATAATAAGCCCTTCAGGTAAAATTACTGCCGCCGCATAAACGGGTCCGGCTAAAGGGCCTCGGCCGGCTTCATCTACTCCGCATATAAATTTATAACCTTTATCTTTATACATATTTTCATAATATAGCCAATCCATAAATTTGTTTCAAAAACCTTTCATCTATATATTTTATTTCGTTAAGTCCAAAGTTATTTTTCCTAAAACGCCATTTCTGAATTCATCTAAGATCATATTGGAAGTCCTGAGAGTATCTGTTTCACCGCCGGAAATAAGCATTCCCCTTTTTTTACCGATATAGTTTAATATTTCATACGAACTCAAATCTGAAATTTCCGAACTTTCAATTTTAAATCGATTGCAAAGTGTATCTAAATAATAATTTTTAATTTTTTCAATAAATTCAAACGCCAGTTCTTCCGTATCCAAAATTTCATCTTTTATAGCCCCGGTAAACGCCAAATTAAGCGCCACCTCTTTGTTTTCAAATTTTGGCCACAAAACTCCGGGGGTATCTAAAAGTTGAATACTTTTATTAACGGAAAACCATTGGTTTCTTAAAGTTACTCCCGGACGGTTTTCCACTTTGGCTTTAGAATTCCCGCAAAGCTTATTTATAAAAGACGATTTGCCTACATTGGGAATTCCAACCACCATGATTCTTATGCTTCTGTTTATCATCCCTTTATCTTTCCAAGACTTTATTTTGGAGCTCATAACTTTCATTACTTCATTTACAAACAAATTAACACTTTTCTTGTTTTTAAAGCTAAATGGGACACAACTATACCCTTGATTTTTATAAAAATCAATCCATTTTTTATTTTGAATTTCATCAGATAAATCTGTTTTATTTAAGACAATGATTTTAGGTTTATTTTCTATAATTTCATTAATTTCAGGGTTACTACTGCTTATTGGGATTCTTGCGTCTAATATTTCCGCAACCAAATCCACCTCTTTCAGAAATTCTTTTATTTTTCTGCGTGTTTGAGCCATATGACCCGGAAACCAGTTAATGTTAGTTTTATTTTCATCCTTCATAATTACATATCTTCCTTAATAATTTGTGTTTCTACTTCATGCTTTAATGAAACAGAAATTTCTTTTTATTATCTATAATTTTATTTTTTATTGGATTACCCGCATTAATTTATTTCCCATACAGTGTTTAATTTTAAATGATTTTTCAAATAAATAAAAACCCATATAATACAAAATATAAGTTTATTTTAGCTATGGCTATTTTAAACTTATATTTTGATTGTTTTTTTAATTTAAGATAAATACAAATTATTTTATTATTCCCGCACGATAAAAAGAAAAAATTATAAATGTAGCTTTTCCCATTATATTCTTATTTTCAATTAATCCCACACTTTTGGAGCGGCTGTCAAGAGAATTATTCCTATTATCACCCATAACAAAACAACACCCTTTCGGAATAACCGAAGGTATTTCTCCGTCACCCGAAGTTTGCATAGGCTCTTTTATATAAGTTTCATTAAGCTTAATACCATTAACAAAAACACTGCCGTTGGTAAAATCAATATGCAAAGCTTGCCCTTCCGTCGCTATTATTCTTTTTATAATAGGTTCATCTAAATTCTGACCACGGCTTATGGCCACAACGTCTCCGTTTTTAGGAATATAATTAAATTTAGAAATTAATATCTTATCTCCGTTATTTAAAGTATCCATCATGGAGTTTCCGCTAACATTCGCTACACGAAAAAAAAACGTCATTAATATTACAACCACAATCAAAGCGGTAATAACAGATTCCAAACATTCAAACAAAAATCCGGAAATTTTACTTGCCGGATTTTTAACCACTTGACTTTTTTTAAAATTATTAAAGAAAAAATCGCTGTTCGTATTGCGCATAACTCCCAAATAACTCCTTCAAATGGATGTAAACACCAAAATATTAATTTACTTTACCAATGCGTTGGAAAGGAAAAATAATATACAAAACTTTTCCTATAACATCTTCATTTTTAATAAGTCCAATTTCTTTGGAACGACTGTCGCTTGAATGATTACGGTTATCACCCATAACAAAACAATAACCCATAGGAACAACAGCCGGGATTACACCGTCTTCTTCCAGCCACATTGGTTCTTTGATATAAGTTTCATTTAATTTTACTCCATCAACAGTAACGCTACCATCGTTGAAGTTTATGGATAATGTTTGACCTTGAGTTGCTATAACCCTTTTTACTATCGGTTCATCAAAATATTGCCCACGAGTAATGGTTACAACATCACCATCGGCGGGAGTATAATTCCAACGCCATACAAAAAGCTTATCATGGTCATGAAGAGTGTTAAGCATAGAATCTCCGGAAACATTCATAACCCTGAAAAACGGCGTAATAATAATCAAAAGTACAACCAAGACTTGAATTATTGACTCTAAACACTCAAAACAAAATTCCGAAAATGGCGTTGAAGGATTTTTGAATGCCTTTACCTCATTACTTACCACTTCATTAACATCGTTTCTCATAATTAACACTCCCATTCTAAAATCAAATTAATAAAATCACAAATTTTAAATTAAATTTAACAATCAAATTGTGGAAAAACACCAAGTGATTATATCAAAAATAGGGGACATAAAATCCCCTTAAAAAATCAACTAAATTTTTTCTTTAACCTTTGCAGCTTTACCTACACGATCCCTTAAATAATAAAGCTTGCTTCTGCGAACTTTACCTTTTCTTATTACTTTTACACCTTTAACATTAGGCGAATGAATTGGGAAAATTCTTTCCACGCCAAATCCATAAGAAACTTTTCTGACAGTAAATGTTTCGGCAACTCCACTGCCTTTTTTAGCGATAACCGTTCCTTCAAAAACTTGAACACGGGTTCTTTCGCCTTCCTTGATTTGCACATCTACTTTTACAGTATCCCCTACATTAAATTCGGGTAAAGTGCTCTTAAGTGACGGTTCTGAAATTTTGCTTAATAAATCCATTTTTTCCTCCAAAAATCTACACATTCATGCCTGATATCACTATTTTTTTATTCAAGCAGAGGAATGCTGATAATTAACGCAACATCAAATCATAAATTATTTTATGTATTTTACTTTGCATACACCTTTATTAGTTTATCATAATAGTTTTTTATTTGCAATACTATAATTTCGAAATTAAATTTTTCAAATAAATTTTAAACTGTTCCGAAATTTGAGGATGTTCAAGAGCCATTTCAACAGAGGCTTGCATGGCACCGAATTTATTTCCCATATCATACCTTTTTCCTTCAAAATCAACCATTATTATGCCCTTATTCCTTGCTAAAACTTTCATGGCATCGGTCAGTTGAATTTCCCCGCCTGCTCCCGGTCCGGTGTTTTTTAAAATATCAAATATTTCCGGAGTTAAAATATATCTTCCTAAAATTGAGTATAAAGATAAAACTTTATCCGGAGTAGGTTTTTCAACCATATCTGTACACATAAATATATTATCTTTTAAATTTTTAACCTTTAAAGAACCATACTTATGCATTTCTTCACGAGGCATTTCTTGAGCTCCCACAACTCCCAATCCGTATTCTTCATACGCTTCTATAAGTTGACGGCATACCGGATTTTTACTTTTAATAACATCATCACCCGAAAGGACCGCAAACGGCTCATTACCTACAAAAGATTTTGCACAACTTATTGCATGACCAAGACCTTTCATTTCTTTTTGACGAACAAAATATATATTTGCCATTTCACTAATAGGCTTTATGTCTTCAAGAAAATCTTTTTTTCCGCTTTTTTCCAAAGCTTCTTCTAATTCGGGGCTCCTGTCAAAATGATTTTCCAGTGACTCTTTACCGCGGTTTGTAATAATTAAAATATCCGTTATTCCGGATTCAACCGCTTCTTCAACTATATATTGTATAGCGGGTTTGTCCACTATCGGAAACATTTCTTTTGGCATTGCTTTGGTTGCGGGCAAAATTCTTGTACCCAAACCTGCTGCAGGAATTACGGCTTTTTTAATTTTCACTTTAAAATTCCTCCTGTATGTTGTATAATGATAATTACATTTTAATAGGTATTCATTTTTAAAGTCAAGGAAGGCAATAAAAAATAATGATAATAGACGGTAAAATAATATCCCAAAAAATAAAATCAGAAATAAAAGATGAAATTCTAAATCTCAATAAAATCGGAATTACTCCGGGCTTAGCCGTAATCTTAGTGGGAGATGACCCTTCTTCGCAAATATATGTTAACAACAAAAGAAAAATTTGCAAAGAGGTGGGAATATACTCAGAGGAATACACTCTTCCCGAAAACACCTCTCAAAGTGAAGTAATCGACCTTGTTAAAAAACTTAACAATAATTCACATATAAACGGAATATTAATTCAAATGCCATTGCCACCGCATATAAACGCATTTGAAGTAACCTCTGCGGTTTCGCCTTTAAAAGATGTTGATGCATTTCACCCCGAAAATATCGGAAAAATGATTTCCGGTAACGGTTTACTTATTCCTTGCACTCCGGCGGGAATTATAGAGATGTTAAATTTTGAAAAAATTCAAATTGAAGGTAAAAACTGTGTGGTCATTGGCAGAAGCGATATCGTAGGGAAACCCATGGCATATCTTTTAATTCAAAAAAACGGAACTGTCACGGTATGCCACAGCAAAACCAAAAACTTAAAAGAAATTTGTCAAAAAGCCGATATTATTATTTCCGCAGTAGGAAACCCCAACTTTTTGACTTCTGATATGGTAAAGGAAGGAGCAACGGTAATTGACGTAGGTATTAACAGAAACAAAAACGGTTCTATTTGCGGAGACGTAGATTTTGAAACGGTTAAAAATGTGGCACAATATATCACTCCGGTTCCCGGAGGAGTTGGTCCAATGACGATTGCAATGCTAATGAAAAATACTCTTACGGCAGCAAAACTTCAAAATGGATTAATAAAATAATAAAAAATAATTTAAAAATTAAGGAGACATTTAAAATGAACATTTGGCACGACATTAACCCCGAAAGAATAACCCCGGAACAATTTACGGCAGTTATTGAAATCACAAAAGGAAGCAAAACCAAATATGAATTAGATAAAGAAACCGGACTTTTAAAATTAGACCGTATTCTTTATACCTCCACCCATTACCCGGCAAATTACGGGCTTATTCCGAAAACTTATGCTGACGACGGAGACCCACTCGACGTTTTGGTTTTATGTTCCCAACATATTTATCCGATGACATTGGTGGAATGTTACCCGATAGGAGTTATGTCAATGATTGATTCGGGCAGCAACGATGAAAAAATCATTGCTATTCCGAAGGATGATCCTACATATAATCAATATAAAGATATTTCCGATTTACCCAATCATATATTTGAAGAAATGAAACACTTTTTCAGCGTTTACAAAACTTTAGAAAACAAAAAAACAGTAGTAAACGACATACAAGGTCGCCAAGAAGCCGTTAAAATAATAAAACAAACTATCGACGCTTATAACAAAAAATTCGGAAATAAATAACTCAAACCGTGAGGTGTTTTATGGTCATACAGCTTGACGAATTAAGAATAGAGCTTAGCAAAT
Source organism: uncultured Clostridia bacterium (assembly GCA_937912175.1). Classification (GTDB taxonomy): domain Bacteria; phylum Bacillota; class Clostridia; order Oscillospirales; family Acutalibacteraceae; genus UMGS1491. Next base: position 17,707 of record CALDOU010000030.1, on the reverse strand, counting down.
TAAAGCCGGAATTAAAATCTTTAAAAGAAGCTTTAAAGATAGAAACATCCAAATCCCGTCTGAAAGAATTGGAATCAAAAACCACAGAGGCAAATTTTTGGAACGATTCCGAAAAATCTCAAAAAATTCTTTCCGAAATCAGTTTATTAAACGGGAAAATCAAAGAATATCAAAAACTTCAAAATGAATTTGAAAATTTGGAAATTTTAATAGAATTATCTTGTGAAGAAAATGATGAAACTGCTTTAGAGGAAATAGAGTCCGAATTTAAAAAATTAAAATCCAACCTTAAATCTCAAACGTTAACGACACTTTTGACCGGAGAATATGATTCTCAAAACGCCATATTAACTTTTCACGCAGGTGCAGGAGGAACAGAAGCTCAAGATTGGGTGGAAATGCTTTGCAGGATGTATACCAAATGGGCAGAAAAGCATAAATATAAAGTAAAGATGCTTGATTTTTTAAACGGTGAAGAAGCAGGGTTTAAAAGTGCTTCTTTGTTAATAGAAGGTACAAGTGCTTATGGATATTTAAAAGGTGAAAACGGAGTACATCGTTTGGTAAGAATTTCTCCGTTCGATGCTTCCGGGCGTCGGCACACTTCTTTTGCTTCCATCGAAATTATACCTGAAATAAATGATGAAATAGAAATTAAAATTGCTCCCGAAGATATCAAAATGGACGTTTTCCGTGCCAGCGGAGCCGGAGGACAACATGTTAACAAAACCTCTTCAGCCGTAAGGTTAACACACATTCCAACAGGAATAGTCGTTGCGTGCCAAAATGAAAGAAGTCAATTTCAAAACCGTGACACGGCAATGAAAATATTAAAATCCAAACTTATCGAAATAAAAGAAAGAGAACACTTGGAAAAAATTGAAGATATAAAAGGCGTACAAAAAGAAATTTCTTGGGGCTCCCAAATAAGATCTTACGTCTTTATGCCCTATACACTTGTAAAAGATCACCGCACAGGTTGTGAAGCCGGAAATGTAGAAGCAGTTATGAACGGCGAAATTGATGAGTTTATAACTTCATATTTAAAACATATAATTTAATAAAAAAGTCCTCATAGTGCATCACACTATGAGGATTAAATATTTAAATGTTAAAAATTATTTTGCGGAGTCGGGATGTTCAGCTTTTAATTTTTCATAAAGTTTTTCTTGAGTTAAAGATTTCAAGCTGTTTAACTGGCTTTCGGCGGATTCTAAGTAAATTACATTATCTTGAATATCCATAGATGAATATTGTTTTGCACTATCTTTATTAGCTTTTAAACTTTCATAAGCTTTTTTTGCTTCTTCTGCGGTTTTATAAGTCTTTGAAATTTCAATATGTGCAAGTTTTTTATCTTCAAAAATATATGAGGTTCCAATTACACAAGTACCATCATTGTGAACCAACGAAACCATATTTTGTTCATTAGAAACAACATATTTACCGACTTCAACATCATCAAATGAAATCATGTTAGGTGTGTTTTGATCATTATCATCATCAGTATCTTGTTCACTAACCGCTTTATTGTCGTTTGAATCTGTCACAACGCTACCGGCATTGGCTGAAGCATCTGTATCCTGCTTTTTAGGGTCAGAATTTCCGCATCCTGCCAACATAACAATTAAAAGTCCCGCTAAACCTAATGATAATATTTGCTTTTTCATAAAAACTCCTCCTAAATATATAAATTTTGATATTTTTGCTTATTTTTTAATTCATTATACAAAATAGTATATATACCATAAACAATTTTGTCAATATAATTTTATAAAAATACTGCACATAAAAATAATTATATGTTATACTAAATTATATATGACAATTCGAAAGGATAAAAATGATATCAAAATCGACCGTTAAAAAAATAATCAATAAATTAGAAGAAGCCTATCCCGACGCCCGGTGTTCTTTAAACTATTCCAACCCCTTGCAATTACTTATAGCAATACGTTTATCAGCTCAATGCACGGATGCTCGCGTAAACCAAGTAACACCAAATTTATTTTCATCATTTAATACATTAAAAGATTTTGCCGTTTCCAAGCCTGAAACAATAGAAAACTATATTTATTCCTGTGGGTTTTATCGCACTAAATCAAAAGACATTGTAAATATGTGTAAAGAAATTTCAAAAGAACATGACGGTATAATCCCCGATAACTTAAACGACTTAATCAAATTACCCGGAATCGGAAGAAAAACAGCAAATTTGTTTTTAGGTGAAATTTATAATAAACCCGCAATTGTTGTGGACACACATTTTATAAGAATTACACATCGGTTAGGGTTTCATAATACAAAAAATCCAACAAAAATAGAAAAACTGATGTTAAATTTAATTCCTCCCGAAAAATCACTAAAACTATGCCACAGAATAATCACACACGGAAGATTAATATGTACAGCAAAAAATCCTAAATGTGAAATCTGCTGTTTAAATAATCTTTGTAAATATTATTCTTGTCCTTGACAAAATATTTTATTTGCGTTATAATAAATTTAAATTTAATATATAATATAAGGAAAGGTTGAATATAGTATTATGTCTAATTTTTATCAAACCATAAGACATTTTTTGGTTGATAGTTTAATTGTAGCAAGTACGGTGTGTGTGGTCGTCTTGGCAAAAAACACAGTAAGTGTTTTAAATACAGTCAATACGGCATCCCTTCCAAAATTAAATGGAATATGCGATAATGCCAATGGAATAATGGGCGACTTCAAAGAAAAGTCCCTTCTGAAATTAAATGTAATATGCGATAATGTCAATGGAATAATGGGCAATGCCAGCGAGACAAATGCCGATAATCCAAATTCACCCAAAAATCTTACGTGCTTGTTACATAATGCGAATAAAACACTAGATGAATTAAATGGCATAATAGCAGAATTTAAAAAAGCCAATACAACTTTGGCAAATCAAGTTCAAGGTCCTTTGAAAGATCGCGGAAAAACTTCGGAAGAAATAGCTGAAATGCAATCAGCTCAACCCAGTATATTTCAACGAATGGTTAGTCACTTGCCTTTCACCGGTTCTTCGGACAAAAACAAAGACGCATAAACCATCCTGTACACTTGTACACATATGTTTTTAAAAACGTAAATAGTCAATAAACATCACATTGACATTTATAATTTGAAATAGTAAAATAATTTTACACGAAAAAGCTATGAAGGAAAATATTCGCTGAACGGCATTCAGAGAAAGAAACATTTTGCTGAAAGTTTCTTATGCACAGCAGCGGAATATACCGCTCCGGAGCTGTAATACCGAAATAGCAGTAAGTATTATCGTATTTCTGCGTTAAAGAATAAATTAAGTTAATTTCAAGGTGGAACCGTGTTTTTTTAAAACACCCTTGATAAGAAAGTTTTTATATTTCTTATCCGGGGTGTTTGTTATTTCCAATAATTTATATAAAGGAGTTTTGAATATGAAAATTATTTACAAAGATGGAACTATATCAGAATGCCCACAAGAGTTGGAATTAAATGTATTGCGCCATTCTGCGGCGCATATTATGGCCCAGGCGGTTAAAAGACTGTTTCCAAACGCCGACTTTGGATATGGTCCGGCCACTGAGCGCGGTTTTTATTATGATATTGATTTAGGAGACATAAAATTAACAAATGAAGATTTACAAAAAATTGAAAAAGAAATGCGCAAAATAGTAAAAGAAAATCTTCCTATAAAACCATTTATTCTCCCTCGCGAAAAAGCAATCGAACTTATGTCCGAAAGAAATGCAAAATATAAAGTAGAGCATATTGGGGATCTCCCACCAGACGCAATTATAAGTTTTTATCAGCAAGGTGATTACATTGATATGTGTACAGGCCCACACCTTTGCTACACAAAAGCATTAAAAGCTTTTAAAATTACAGGACAATCCGGTGCATATTGGAAAAATGACAAAAAGAATAAAATGCTTACTCGTATTAACGGACTTGCTTTCCGCACCCAGGAAGAATTAGACAACCATCTTAAATTTTTGGAAGAAGCCGAGCGCCGTGACCATCGAAAAATAGGAAAAGAAATGGATTTATTCATGTTTTCCGAAGAAGCACCGGGATTTCCGTTTTTCCTTCCAAACGGTATGACGCTCAAAAACGTTTTGATTGATTACTGGCGTGAACTTCACTCAAGAGAAAACTATGTGGAAATATCCACCCCCATGATTATGAATAGACACCTTTGGGAAACAAGCGGACATTGGGATCACTATAAAGACAATATGTATTCAACTCAAATCGATGAAGAAACTTATTGCGTTAAACCTATGAATTGTCCGGGCGGGGTTATGGTTTACAGCAATAAGCCCCACAGCTATCGTGAACTACCCATGAGAGTTGGCGAGCTCGGATTGGTTCATCGCCATGAATTAAAAGGTGCACTCCACGGACTTTTCCGTGTTCGTTGCTTTACTCAGGACGATGCGCACATTTTCATGCGTCAAGAGCAAATTACAGATGAAATTATAAACGTGGTTCATTTAATAGATGAAGTATACTCAAAATTCGGATTTAAATATTTTGTAGAGCTTTCTACTCGTCCGGAAGACAGCATGGGCACCGATGAAGACTGGGAAGCCGCAACCAACGGATTAAAAAATGCCCTGGAAAAACTCAATATGCCGTATACAATTAATGAAGGCGACGGAGCTTTTTACGGACCAAAAATAGACTTTCATTTGGAAGATTCTTTGGGAAGAACGTGGCAATGCGGTACAGTGCAACTGGATTTCCAAATGCCGCTTAATTTTAACCTTGAATATATAGATGAAAAAGGCGAAAGATTGCGCCCAATTATGGTTCACAGAGTATGTTTCGGCTCTATTGAGCGTTTTATTGGAATTCTTACCGAACATTATGCCGGCAAATTTCCGGTATGGCTCGCTCCACTTCAAGTTAAAATTTTAACGCTTCCCGGGGTAACCACTGATTTTGCTAAAAATATTTATTCCCTACTCCGTGAAAATAAAATCAGATGCAAACTTGATATCAGAAACGAAAAAATCGGTTATAAAATCAGAGAGTCAAGGCAAATCGACCGAGTACCGTATATGATTATAATCGGAGAAAAAGAAATTGAAACACATACCATATCTGTCCGTAACAGAGACACAGACCAAACTGTTTCTATGACAACCAAAGAATTTATTGAAAAAATAAAAAAAGAAAATTTACAAAGATTATAAATTTAATCTTTGAAAAAAATGTCTATTGTAAAAAATATTTTTAACTAACCAATCTTTAAAATAAAACAACAGTCGATCATACGAAGCTTATTTCATACGCACAGATAAATATTAAACCGACCATTAATAAAATTAATGATCGGTTTTTTTATAATATAAAACTTTATTTTTGTACCTTGCTTCTAAGTCTCATTGTTTTATCAAGTATTTTCTTCCTAATCCTCAAATTTTTCGGTGTAACTTCCAAAAGCTCATCTTCATCAATAAATTCAATACATTGCTCCAAACTCAAAACGCTATGAGGAGTAAGTTTTAATGCTTCGTCTGAACCTGAAGCACGCATATTTGTAACGTGTTTCTTTTTGCAAACATTAACAGTTATATCTTCCGCTTTAGGGGTAGAGCCAACTACCATTCCCTCATAAACTTCCACACCGGGACCTATAAACAAACGTCCCCTATCTTGAGCCGCAAACAAACCATAGCCGGTTGAAATTCCTGTTTCATGTGCTACCAGAGATCCATGATAACGTTGAGTAATTTCACCTTTATATGGTTCATAAGAATCAAAAATTTGATTTAAAATTCCTTTACCGTTAGTATCGGTTAAAAATTCAGAACGATATCCTATAATCCCTCTGGACGGAACTTTATATTCCAAGGACGTCATCCCGCCGTCTTTCGGGGACATGCTTATCATTTCCGCTTTTCTTGAACCTATTTTTTCTATTACCGCTCCAACATATTCTTCCGGAACCTCTATGGATAAAATTTCCATAGGTTCACAAAGCACTCCGTCTATTTTTTTCATAATTACTTGAGGCCTCGAAACCTGAAATTCATATCCTTCTCTACGCATAGTTTCTATTAATATCGAAAGATGAAGTTCTCCACGTCCGGAAACTTTAAAAGTATCTGCGGAATCTGTCTCTTCAACTCGCATAGAAACATTTGTCTCAATTTCTTTGAATAAACGATCCCTTACATTTCTTGATGTTACAAATTTTCCTTCTCTTCCCGCAAAAGGACTGTTATTAACCATAAAGTTCATTGAAACCGTAGGTTCATCAATTTTTACGAACGGTAAAGGCTCTACATTTTCAGGGTCACATAATGTTTCACCGATATTAAGCCCGGAAATTCCCGATACAGAAATTATTTCACCAACTCCTGCTTCTTGCGTTTCAACACGCTTCAAACCTTCATAAACATATATTTTACCGATTTTTACGTTTTTAACCGTTCCGTCAAGAGTGCAAAGCGCAACATTTTGTCCGTTTTTAACTACTCCGCGCTCTACCCTGCCGACACCGATACGTCCGATATAATCATCATAATCTATATTGGAGATAAGAATTTGAAGCGGAGCATCAATATCCCCTTTAGGCGCAGGAATTTCATTAATAATTGTTTCAAATAAAGGTTTTAAATTTTCTTTTGAGTCCGAATCATTTATATACGCATAACCGCTCTTGCCGGATGCATATACCACGGGAAATTCAATTTGGCTGTCATCTGCACCTAATTCAATAAATAAATCCAATACCTCATCTACCACTTCTTGAGGTCTGGCGCCGGGTCTGTCCACTTTATTTACAACTACTATAGGCTTTTTACCTAATTTCAATGCTTTTTTCAGAACAAACCTGGTTTGTGGCATACAGCCTTCAAACGCATCCACCAATAATAAAACTCCGTCAACCGTCATTAATATACGTTCAACTTCTCCTCCGAAATCTGCATGCCCCGGAGTATCAACTATATTTATTTTTATATTATTATACATAACGGCAGTATTTTTAGAAAGAATTGTTATTCCTCTTTCACGCTCTAAATCGTTGGAATCCATTACCCTTTCCGCAACACTTTCATTAGATCTAAAAATACCGCTTTGTTTAAGCATTTGGTCAACCAAGGTAGTTTTACCGTGGTCAACGTGGGCTATAATTGCTATATTTCTTAGATTTTTTGAACTTTCCATAAAATTATATTTCCTTTCTTTTAAAACTTATTTTTGAACTAAATCATCCATTAATTTTTTGAAATTTCCGTTTATACTTATATCAGCGCCTAAAGGAATTTTATCATAAACCTCAAAGACCTTATCTCTCATCCAAAGTCCGGGGGTAATTCGTACAGAATATCCGCAACCATTATCTACCATCCAATCATAAAACTGAGCTTTCGGAATACCATATCTATGCAAAATAGTCATCATCACACCGCCATGAGTGACAATTGCGGCCGAAGTAACTCCACGGGTCATTAAAGATTTCACTATTTCCTCAAAAGCTACGCTGACTCTTTGATAAAGGTCTTCCCAACTTTCACCGTTTGGAGGAGCCATAATATTAGAGTTTTCAATCCACTTTATATGATGCTCGTCATTTTTTAATTCAGAATGAGTTTTCTTTTCCCAATCACCAAAATTACATTCTTTCAATCCATCTACAGCTATACATGATATACCGGAATAAATAATTTCGCAAGTTTGCAAACATCTTTTAAGCGGACTGCTATAAATTTCCTCCGCAAACGGATATTCAAATTTTTTTTTGAGTTGTTTGAGCTTTTCCTCGCCCTCTTTACATAAGGGAATATCCCAAGACCCTGCATATTGTCCCGTTAAATTTGCCTGAGTCATTCCATGACGTATTAAATGTATGACATAAGATTTCATTTTATATTTCTCCCACAACAAAAATTTTATTTATGTACGCTTACCTTTTTTTCTTCACTTTTTAAAAGCCTTGAAATATTACTTTTATGTTTATAAATAACCAATATACATATTAAAAAAGCACATACGGTCGGAAATATAATACTTTGCAAATTTTGAGTGATTTTATAATCTATAAAATAAGTAAAAAAGGCAGTGGATACCGGTAATGAAACAGCCGCACAAATTGAAGATAAAGAAACTATTTTACTTATAAAAAACACTATAAGAAAAACAAAAATCAAAACTAAAAATATCCGCCAATCAATAAATAAACTTGTTGCCCATGTGGTAAGAACACCTTTACCACCTTTAAATTCAAAAAAGCACGGATAAATATGTCCCAACACACACATAACACCGGAAAGGCAAAGAGCACATTTAATTGACACATCGTTACTGCTTAAAACAGGAAAAAGCGAAACAATCCACAAACTTAACAGCACTGCAACAATACCTTTTAAAAAATCTCCCAAAAATGTAAACAGTGCCATCGTCTTTCCCATCGTTCTCAAAACATTTGTAAATCCTGCGTTTCCACTTCCTAATTTACGAATATCATTTTCGGTTTTAAATAATTTTGTTATAACAAGAGAGGTGTTTATACAACCAATTAAATATGAAATTATTATTATTAAAAACGAAGGAATAAGATATCCGATATAATATAAATTTCCAAACATATAAACGCTGTCCGCCTTTCAAAAAACAAATATGCACTTTTAAATTTTAGGTTCAAATTTTCTTTCGGCTTTTTCACGAATTATAAACCTAATCGGGGTACCGGTAAAATCAAAAGTTTGCCTTAAAGTGTTTTCAATGTAATGTTGATAAGAAAAATGAAAAAGTTCCGCTTTGTTAACAAAAAACACAAATGTCGGTGGTTTTGCGCTAACTTGAGTCATATAATAAATTTTCAAACGTTTTCCTTTATGAGTCGGAGGAGGCGTTTTAACAACCGCTCTTGCCAAAACATCATTTAAGGTGCCGGTTGAAATCCTTCTGGAGTTTGATTCATATGCCCTGTTAATTGTTTCAAAAATATCTTTTACACGTTGACCGGTCTTTACCGAAGTAAAAATAACAGAAGCATAGGACATAAACAAAAATTCTTCTTTAAGCTTTTTCTTGTAAACTTGCATGGTTTTATCATTTTTTTCAATCGCATCCCACTTATTAACCATTATGATACAAGCCTTACCGGCCTCATGCGCAAGTCCCGCTATTTTTGTGTCCTGTTCTGTGGCTCCTTCTTTAGCGTCAATCATTATTACACAAACATCCGCACGTTCTATGGCAAGTTTTGCCCTTATTACACTGTACTTTTCTATTTTTTCCGTAATTTTATTGTGTCGCCGTATACCCGCAGTATCTATAAAGTTATACTTTCCATATTTATTAGAAATTTCTGTGTCTATAGTATCACGAGTAGTCCCTGCGATATCCGATACTATACTTCTTTCACTTCCGGAAATATAATTTATAAGCGAAGATTTTCCTACGTTTGGTTTACCTATTACAGCAACGGAAATAAAATCTTCTTTTTCTTCATCGTTAAACGTCGGCAAATATTTAAAAACTTCATCCAAAAGGTCACCTGTACCGTGACCATGAACTGAAGAAACCTGTATGGGGTCCCCAAGACCCAAATTATAGAACTCATAAACATTATAATTCTCCGAACCTATATTATCGGACTTATTAACACACAGTACAATCGGCTTACCGGATTTTTTCAACATATATGCAATCTCAACGTCAGAGGAAACCATTCCGGTTTTTACATCCACTACAAATACAATAACATCCGCCACATCAATTGCCAGTTCAGCTTGATGACGAATTTCGCTTGTAATAACGTTATTGGTCTTAACGGGTTCTATTCCTCCGGTATCTATTAAAGAAATTTTATGATTTCTCCATTCACATTCGCCGTAAACACGGTCACGTGTTACACCGGGAGTATCATCAACAATAGATATACGCTGACCGACAAGTTTATTAAATAAAGTTGATTTTCCAACGTTCGGCCTTCCGACAAGTGCCACAACAGGTTTCGACATCTTTCCACATTCCTTTTAAATAAAAATTTTAATTTGTACAATTTCTTTAATTGAAGAAAATAGAGAAGGATTACTCCTCCTCTAATTCATAACAGTATATAAACTAAAATTATTATATAAATTAAGCTTCTTTTTTAATAACTTCTCTATCTTTATAATAACCGCAAGATTTACATACTCTGTGAATAAGTTTGAATCCTCCGCATTTACCGCATCTGCTTAATGCGGGAGCTTCTATTTTCCATACATTCGAACGTCTTTTATCTCTTCTGGCTTTAGAATGTTTTCTTTTAGGTACTATTGCCACTTTATAGGCACCTCCTCTTAAACATAACAAATACCCGTTTCTAATCGGTACTAATTATTATAAATTAAATTCATTATTTTGTCAACCTTCTAACACTAAACTTTAGCTTCAAAAAATTATTTTTGCGATGCAACAGATTTTATCAATATAATGGGAGTAAGTTCGTCGGATTGTCCAGCCGGGTTATCTTTTATAAGCGAAGAAAGAAAATCATTTGACAAACTATTAAGTTCATCACATTTACCTAAAATTTCAACGCCAAAATCATTGGCATCGACTATCATCGAATTTATTCCAAAAGCATTTTGTATTTCGTTACAAACTTTACAAGGCTCTTTGGGGTTTAATAGGGCAATATCATGATATAAATCAAAAGAAGAATGCATATAAAAGCCATCTATTCCATCTATTCCGTGACCGGCGATTTTATAAAAAACACCCTTTTTCCCAAAAAGCTTTGTAACAGCAGAGCAAAAGCTTGCCCATAAAATTCTGGGCAATCCTGCAAGATTAATTGCCAGCTGCAATTTATACGGTTCATCCATCGCCACACCATGATTGTTTGAAGATGCAAATTTAGAAAGTGTTTTTGCCCAAAAACCAATTTTAACATCTTTTTTTTCCACTGTGTTATCTTGACACATAGAAATTACTTTTTCGCTAATGGATAAAATATCGCCTTTTTCATATAAAGGAGAAACATACTTGTTTATAAATTCCAAATAAGATTCTCCTCTTTGAACAAAATGAGTTTGGATTGCAAATCTTTCAAATTCAGTTTCATTAACCTTAATATTTTTTCTGACAAAATAAGTTATGCCTTTTTCTTCTCTTTTTGCTTCTTCTGTATTTCTAAATCCCATTTTAAAAACTCCTTAACTTTAAATTTCAATTAACAATATCCGGGTTTTCCGAGCAATTTAAACATATTATTTTTATAAGCTTCCACCCCAGGCTGATCAAATGGATTTACACCGAGTAAATAAGCCGAAATTGCACAAGCTTTTTCAAAAAAATAAAATAAATATCCCAAACCATATTCTCGGCTGTTATCAATGTTTATTACAATATTTGGAACATCACCTTGATAATGAGCTAGCGTCGTGGCTTCAAAAGCTTTTTCATTAACAAAATCAATAGTTTTACCGGATAAATAATTAAGCTCATCCAAATTTTCAAAATCTGAATTTATCTTTATAGTATTGTCATTATCGTTTATTTTTAAAACAGTTTCAAACAGTACAGGGCTTCCTTCTTGAATAAATTGTCCCAAGGAGTGCAAGTCCGTAGAAAAAACAGCAGATGCAGGGAAAATCCCCTTATGTTTCTTCCCTTCGCTTTCTCCAAAAAGCTGTTTCCACCATTCAAAAAACATTTTCATTCTTGGTTCGTACCCAACGAGAAGTTCAGAAACCTTACCTTTTTGATATAAAATATTTCTAAGCACGGCATATTTATAGCAATCATTGGTTTCCAAATCACATTCAAAAAATTTTTTACATGCATCACCTGCGCCACGTAAAATTTCTTTTATATCAGCTCCGCTTACTGCTATTGGTAAAAGTCCGACCGCTGTTAAAACGGAATACCTTCCACCAACATCTTCGGGGATTTCAAAGCATTCATAGTTTTCCTTATCCGCTATTTTTTTGAGTGCACCTTTAACCTTATCAGTCGTACAATAAATTCTTTTTGCGGCTTCCGATTTTCCGTATTTCTTTTCCATAAAATCTTTAAAAATTCTAAAAGCTATTGCCGGCTCGGTAGTAGTTCCTGACTTTGATATGACGTTTAAACAAACATCCTTTTCTTTGCAAATCTCCAATAAGTTTTTGATCTCGAGAGGGCTGACAGAATTACCGATAAAAAATACCCTTGGTGTATCACTACAAAGATGATTGTAATTTTCGGAATACAAAAATTCAATAGCGGCCCGAGCTCCTAAATATGAACCGCCTATACCGATAACCACAAAAATTTCCGCTTCTTCTTTTATTCGAGAAGCTGCCGCTTCCAATCTTTTTAATTCTTCCGGATTATATTTAAAAGGTAAATCGATCCAACCTTTAAATTCATTTTTTTCATTAGAAATATCGTAAAGCTTTTCGTGGGCTTTTTTTAATTTTTCTTTATAACAAAAAAATTCTTTATCATTTATAAATTTTTTTAAATATTGGGTGTCGATATTAATCATAAGCGTGCCTCTTACAAAATGAAAAATTTATAAAAGAAAGGGTGCCATGAGTTTTAAATGAAAAAATTAAAAATCAAGCACACCTAACTATTCTTTAAAATTTATTTTAAATATTTAAACTCTTTTAAAACACAAATCATTTAATCATTCCGGCAACTTCTTCGGCAAAATTATCTTCTTTCTTTTCTAAGCCTTCACCCTTTTCAAATCTTACAAAAGAGTTGATTCTGATTTCGGTACCCAATTTTTTGGCAACGCTATCAACATACTGGCTAATGCTCATATTACCGTCTTTTACAAATGGTTGATTTAAAAGACATACTTCTTTATAATACTTTCCTATTCTTCCTTCAACAATTTTTTCGGCAATATTATCCGGTTTACCATCATTAATAATCTGTTCTTTTAAAATTTTTCTTTCATGGTCAATAACTTCAGATGGTACTTCAGAAGGAGTCAAATATAAAGGATTGACCGCTGCAATTTGCATTGAAACATCTTTTGCAAAATTTTTAAATTCATCAGATTTGGTAACACCGCTATCATCAACGTCAAAGTTAACTAAAACACCGATTTTACCACCGGCATGAACATAATTTGCAACAGTACCCTTAAACATTTTAAAGCGTCTTATTTTTAAATTTTCACCAATAGTTAAAATCTTTTCTTGTAAAACGCTTTCGATGGTTTTGCCGTCTTCGGTTGTAACTTTGAGAAGTTCTTCAACGGTTTGAGGGTTATGTTTCATAACCATTTCGCCACAAAGTTTTACAAATGATTGAAAATCAGCATTTTTGGCAACGAAATCGGTTTCGGAGTTAACTTCAATCGCAACACCTACTGTTCCGTCTTCGTTAGTGTATGCCATAGCCAAGCCTTCAGCAGCAACTCTGGAAGATTTTTTTGTTGCAGCTGCTAATCCTTTTTCTCTTAAAAAATCCACAGCAGCAGCCATATCTCCATTTGAAGAAGTAAGCGCTTTTTTGCAATCCATCATTCCGCAACCGGTTTTTTCTCTAAGTTCTTTAACGTCTTTGGCTGTAAAATTCATTACAAATTCCCCCTATTATATTTCAAAACAAAATTAATGCTGAGCTGATTTTTATAAAGCCCAGCAAAAAATTTCAGTATTATTTAAATATTATTCAGTCACTTCTTGAGAAGGTTCTTCGGATGTTATAAATTCTTCTTCTGAAACTTCAACAGGCATTTCTTCGGAAGATATATCTCCTTCTTTACCTTCAATAATTGCCTGTGCCATAGCGCCGCAAATGAGTTTTACCGCTCTAATGGCGTCATCGTTACCGGGAATTACATAATCAACGGCATCAGGGTCACAGTTTGTATCTACAATTGAAATTACCGGAATATCTAATTTCTTAGCTTCGGCAACAGCAATACGTTCTTTTTTAGGGTCAACCACAAAAAGAGCACCGGGGAGTTCTTTCATATCTTTAACTCCGCCTAAAAATTTTTCAAGTTTTTCAATTTCCAAACGAAGTTTAACTACTTCTTTTTTAGGCAATAGATTAAATGTCCCGTCTTCTTCCATCGCCTTAAGTTGTTTTAATCTGTTAACTCTTGTGCGAATTGTTGAAAAGTTTGTAAGCATTCCGCCAAGCCATCTTGCATTTACAAAATATGAACCTGATTTAATGGCTTCTGACTTTACGGATTCTTGAGCTTGTTTTTTGGTTCCGACAAACAATACGGATTTTCCGGCTTGAGTTAATTCCTTAACAAAATTAAAAGCTTGATCCAACTTTTTAACGGTTTTTTGAAGATCGATAATGTAGATTCCGTTGCGTTGAGTAAAAATATACTCAGCCATTTTAGGATTCCACCTACGAGTTTGATGTCCAAAATGAACACCCGCTTCCAAAAGTTGTTTCATTGATACTACTGACATTAAAAATTCCTCCTTGGTTTTTCCTCCGCCGAAACTAAGCTTTTAACAGATAAATTATTTTTAAAAGCCACCTGTGTATTTTATATTCCCTCGGCGTGTGTAATCATGTATAATCAACTGATTTAATATAACATATTATTCGAAATATTGCAACCGTTAATTTTTCAAAACTTATGTTTAAGAAAGCGTTGATTTTTTATTAAAAATATGCTATAATATGTTTAATACCGGATAAGGAGTTACCATAATGAATATAATTAAAAAATATTTATCAGTATTCACCTCTGCGTTGCTTTTATTTCAACCATTACAACAATCGGCTGTTGCAATTGAAAACAATAGCCAGACAGTTCATACAAAAGTTAGTTCGGTTGCATCAACAACTTGTTCCACATTAAAAGAAACTTTTAAATTTCTTACAGTTGTTATTGGAACATCTATAGTTACAGGTTTTGGGGTAAATTTAGCCATGGATGCTATAGAAAATCCCAAATATCAAAAAAAAGTAGACGAATATAAAAATTGGTTTTCAAAAAACTTTACCCGTGACTTAACAGAGTGTAAAATTACATCTCGCCAAGAAGGTGCCATGTGGTGTTGGTTAGCGTGTTTACAAGGGTTATTACGATATCATAATATAAATTATTCTCAAGAAGATCTTTTAAAACAAATATATTTTACATTGTTCATTTCCCCTTTTGAATCGGGAAGGAATCAAGGTCTTTCATTGTTCGATAACCCTCAGAAAGAATTTGAAAATTTGAAAAAAAATCACAGTCACAATTCTTTAATAGCATATATATCATCAAGAACAAGTATATATGCCGGCATGATTAAAAAATGTATTGAAAAAATTTCCGATAACAAATTAACCTATCAAATGGTTTATATCAATTCTTCTCTTACAAAAAATCAATTAAAAGAATCCATAAATGATATTTATACAAAAATCGGAAAACGTCCTTTCATGATTCTTTCAAACCACTGTTCTTCATTACATTTTATTAATATAAGGGAGATAAACAAAAACGGTAAAATGTTTATCGAGGACCCTCAAACAGCTCAAGGAAGAACGGAATCATTAGATAATTTTTTAAGCAATTACGATAAGGAAGTATTAAAGCGTACAGAAAGTGAATTTCCCGGAATTCCGGTAGCTTTTATAGTTGAAAAAGAAAACGAATTGTGCTCCAGTTGCAATTATCTATATACTGTTGTTAAATAAAATTTAAAAATAATCTCCACGTTAAATATGTGGAGATTATTTTTATAAAAATTTTTCAAGTAAATTTATATTATAACCATAGCATCGCCAAAACTAAAAAACCTATATTTTTCGGCCACTGCCGTTTTGTATGCATTCATGATATTTTCATAACCGGCAAACGCAGAAACAAGCATTATAAGAGTACTTTCCGGTAAATGAAAATTTGTGATAAGACCATCTATAACACCAAATTTATATCCCGGGTTAATAAATATATCCGTTGTTCCTTCATAGTGCATTATTTTCCCGAATTTTTGATAAACGGATTCCAAAACCCTGCAGCTGGTGGTTCCTACCGAAATCACTCTGCCGCCATTATTTTTCACTTCGTTTATAAGAGTGGCAGTTTTTTCAGGCATTATAAAAAATTCAGAATGCATTTTATGATTTTTAATATTTTCTTCTTTAACGGGTCTAAATGTTCCCAATCCCACATGAAGAGTTACAAAACCTATTTTAATTCCTTTTTCCTTTATCTTTTTCATAAGCTCCGGAGTAAAATGCAGCCCCGCCGTCGGAGCTGCGGAAGACCCCAAATCTTTGGCATATACTGTTTGATATCTTGAATTGTTTTTAAGCTTTTCTTTTATGTAAGGCGGCAGTGGCATTTGTCCTATTTTTTCAAGCTTGCCGAAAAAATTTATTTTATCATCAAATTCAATAACTCTGTTCCCATCGGGCAAAACATTAATAATTTTTCCCTTTAGCACAGCATTATTTTCATCGCCAAAAACAAACTCAAAACCTTCTTTAGCTTTTTTTCCGGGTTTAACCAATGTTTCCCATTTCCCCGCTTCGCATTGTTTAAGAAGCAAAAACTCAACCTTAGCCCCGGTTAAAACATTACTTCCGAAAATTCGGGCCGGTAAAACCTTGGAATCATTAAGAACTAAACAATCCCCCGGTCTTAAATAATCAATGATATTGCGAAATATATCGTGTGAAACATTTCCGTTTTCTTTATCCATTACCATAAGTTTTGAAGAATCTCTTGGTTCTAAAGGCGTTTGAGCGATAAGTTCTTCGGGTAAATCATAATAATATGTGCTTTTTTTGTTTAAATCCAATATCAAATTTATTTCCTCCAAAAATAAAACCTATTTACAACTAATCATTATACCAAATTAACCCCGCCATTAAAATGCGTAATAATCAAATTGACATACTTTTTAATACAATGATATTATATAAATAAATATAAAACATAAACATGAAGTTAATAATAAAAGGCGGTGATATGGGCTGCGGAAAAAATTTCAAGCCTATTCCAAAGCTCATAGGTTATTATGAAAAGTTATTTTAAAAAATATAAAATAGGAATTTTAGGTGCCACGGGAACAGTCGGTCAAAGATTTATAAGTCTTCTTGAAAATCATCCGTGGTTTAATGTAGAAATACTGGCCGCAAGTTCAAATTCAGCCGGTAAAACATATAAAGAAGCAGTAAAAAACAAATGGATGATGGAATCTTGTATACCCAAACAATTAGAAAGCAAAATAGTTTTTGACGTTAATAAAGATGCAGAAAAAATTGCTTCCAAAGTTGATTTTGTTTTTTGTGCGTTAAACATGGAAAAAGAAAAAATAAAAATTCTGGAGGAAAAATACGCAAAGCTTGAATGTCCGGTGATTTCCAATAATAGTGCAAACCGTACGGAACCTGACGTGCCGATGATAATTCCCGAAATCAATGCAGAGCATATGGAAATTATACCGACACAAAGAAAAAGATTGGGAACAAAAAAAGGTTTTATCGCCGTCAAATCAAATTGTTCAATTCAATGTTATGTTCCGGCACTTCACCCACTATTCAACAAAAAATTAGAAAAGTTGCTTGTGTGTACATATCAAGCAATTTCCGGAGCCGGTAAAACTTTTAAAACCTGGCCGGAAATGGAAGATAATATAATCCCATTTATTCCCGGAGAAGAAGAAAAGTCAGAAAAGGAACCTTTGAAAATTTGGGGTAAAATAGAAAATAAAAAAATAATCAATAACAAAGATATAAATATCACATCACAATGTTTAAGGGTACCTGTCAGCGA
>CALDOU010000029.1 GCA_937912175.1 uncultured Clostridia bacterium | reverse complement strand
CATGCGGGCTTTTATTTCGTTTAACAATTGATTCATAATTTTTCCTCCGAATATTTATATGATTTTAGTTTTTTGAATTTTTGTTTTTTAATTATGGTTTTGCTATTGTTCCCAAGTTTTCGCCTTCAAGTGTTTTTAAGATATTGTTTGGGTCATTCATATTGAATACCAATACGCAAATATTGTTGTCTCTGCACATTGAAGCAGCGGTAGAGTCCATAACCTTTAAGTTTTTGCTTAATACTTCTTCAAATGTTACCTCGGTATATTTTTTGGCGTTTGGATTTATTGATGGGTCAGAGTCATAAACACCGTCTACATTTGTAGCTTTGAATATGGCATCGGCCTGTATTTCGGAAGCTCTTAAAGAGGCCGCTGTATCTGTTGAAAAAAATGCGTTTCCGGTGCCGTAGCCGAAAATAACGACTCGCCCTTTCTTTAAGTGGTGAATTGCTCGGTTTGGTGAATAAAGTTCTCCTATTTGTGGAAATGCAACTGCTGTCATAATGCGTACATCCAGCCCTTCTTTTTCTAAAGAATCGGCAAGCCCCAATGCGTTAATTACCGTAGCTAACATTCCCATGTGGTCCGCACATACTCGGTTCATGTCTCCGCTTGAGCGCCCTCTCCAAAAGTTTCCTCCGCCGACAACGATTGCTATTTCAGTGCCTGTTTCAGAACATTTTTTAATTGTTTTCGCCAGTGGTTTAAGAGATTCAAAATCTATTCCTGTTTTTTGATTTCCCGCCAAAGCTTCTCCGCTGATTTTTATAAGAACTCTTTTATAAACTGATTTCAAATATAAACACTCCTAATCGGTTGCTAAAAAATTTAACATTTATAAAAAATATTTTTGTTTTTTCATTGATAATATTTTACTCTAACCTATTAATTATGTAAATAGTTTAAGAATAATTTAGGACGGTATTTGATTTTATTTTTTAATAAGGTTATTTTTTATAAAATTCCAAAATACTGTTTAAAAAAAATTTATTTAAGATATTGACTTTTTAAATATTTGTATCATAATTCTATGTAGTGAAAGTTAAACATAATTATTAAAAATTATTGTATAAGTGAGGTAAACGTATTATGGAAGATATGATAGAAAAGATAATAAAACTTGATCAAGAAGCCAGGGAAAGCCTCACCAAAGCCAATCAGCTTAAAATAGATTCCGAAAGAAAAATAAGTGACATAAAAGAGCAAAAAAGAAATGAATATATTGAAAAAGCTCGTTCTCGTATAAAAACGATGGAAAAAGAAGAAAAAGTTAAAGCTTTAGTAAGATTAAAAGTAATAGAGAAAAATTACAAAGAAAAATATGATCGAATAGAAAAAATTTATTGTGAAAATAAAGATAATTGGATTGACGCCATTGTAAACAGAGTTATTGAAAAATAAAGTTCGAAAAATCAAAAAATAATTACGGATGGTGGTGAATGCGGCAACCGACTTTTTACTAAAAGTTTTACGTTGCTTTAAAAAATGATTTCTTATGCTTCTAACGCAGTGCTTTCCAAAGCTCGGGCAATGTATGGAAAAAGTTTTACCCCAAAAAATTATACAGAGTTGCTATCGTGTAGAAACATCCCCGATATTGCTTCTTATCTTAAAAGAAAAACCGGCTACTCCGAAGTGCTTTCGGGAGTTAATGAAAGTAATATTCACAGGGTGGATTTGGAGCAAAAATTAAAATATAAACTTTTTTTGGATTTTGAGTCTTTGGGCAGATATGATATTTCGGTGGGAGAACATTTTTTTGAATATATAATAGCCAGAGCGGAAATAGAGCAAATAATGCACAGTTTGATGCTTTTGGCGGCAGGAAAATCGGGAGAATATATTCATACAATTCCGGATTTCTTTTACAGCCATACAAAAGTGAATTTAAGAGCTTTGAAAAACATTAGAAATTATGATGATTTTTTAAATGTTATGAAAAAATCCAATTATTATAAAATTCTTTTACCCTTTAAGCCCAAAGATAAAAAATGTATAGATTTAACCGGTATAGAAACCGCTTTATATAATTATCTTTATGAAATCGTTTTTGGAATTATAAATAGGTATGTAAAAGGTTCGGCAAAAAAAGAACTTACAGATTTTTTTAATCTCTATATTGACTTGAGTAATCTTATTAGAATAGTACGCATGCGAAAATTTTATAATTTGGAAAGAGATTATATGATGTCGGCTCTTATGAGTCACGGAACGCTTTCCAAAGAACAGCTTCAAAAATTTATAGATTCCCCAAATCCCAAACAAATGATGAATGATATGAAAAATACTTCTATGGGGAAAAAGTGGTTTTCAAGAGGGTTGGATGTTATTGATAAAGTTCCGATGAACATGCGTTATGATTGGTGCAGACATAAAATAAGGTTTTCAATTTTCCCGCCTGTGGTTTTAATGTCTTATATATTTTTAAAGGAAATTGAAATTTTTAATATAATAAATGTTATTGAAGGTATTAAATACAGAATTTCACCTGACCAAATTAGGAAAATGCTTATTGGGGCTGTTTGATACAACAAGTGGATTGAAATGATAAGCTCAGAATTTATTATTTTAAAGTAAAAAGAGAGGTGCCTTTTTAAATGGCTGTGTCTGAAATGAGTTTCATCAGTATGATAGGTTCTATGAATAAAATCAATGAATTAGTTAATATTTGCGGTGAATCCGGAGTTTTTCAGCCGGACAATGTTTTTTCTTTTTATTCCAACACCAAAAATTTTATGGCTATTTCAGAAGAAAATCCTTATTCCGAACCTCTTCAAACTTTAAAAAATGCAGTATACTCTTGCGGTGGCAAGTTGGAAAAAGTAGACATCAATGGCTTTCATGTTAATCAGCCGAAGATAGAACGCTATGTACGAAACTTTTCCGAAAATATCGGAAAAATGGTTGATGAAAGGCGCGCGCTTTATCAAAAACTTGATGATTGTAAGAAAGAAGTTGAAAAACTTAAACATTTTTACGGGCTAAATAAAACTTTGAAAGAAATTCTTTCTTGTGAGTATATAAAACCCAAGTTTGGAAAAATTCCGCTTAGTTCATATGAAAATTTTTCCGGGCTTGCTGAACAGAGTGAAAAAAAGGGATTGGAACTTATATTTTTCCCATTTTTAAAAGATTGCGATTATCAGTGGGGATTATATTTTGCTGATGTTCCCAATGAGGAAGAAATAGATAGGTTATTTGCTTCAATTTATTTTGAAGAAATAAAAATGGAACCTTATGATAAAACACCTTTTGAGGCATCTTCCCAATTACAAAAAGAACAAAATGATATTTATAAAAAAATCGAAAGTATAGATAAAAAAATATCTGAGTTTTGGAAATCAAATAAAGATCAGTGTTCAAAATTTTATACAAAGCTTAAAGAATTGGGAACTTATTTCGATATTAAATCATATGCGGCGCAATATAATGACAGTTTTATTTTGGTGGGTTGGGTACCTCAAGAAAATTTAAAGGAATTTACCGAAAAAATAAGCAAAATTAAAAACTTGGAGTACTCTACGGAAAAAGGACAAAATATTTTAAATCATGCTCCGCCGGTAAAACTTAAAAACCGTAAATTGTTTAAACCATTTGAATTTTTTGTTGATACTTATGGCCTTCCGTCATATAACGAAATGGATCCAACCGCTTTTGTGGCGATAACTTATAATATTTTATTTGGAATTATGTTTGCGGATTTGGGACAAGGTCTTTTAGTTTCGTTGGTTGGCTACTTAATGTGGAAGTTTAAGAAAATGCAGCTTGGAAAAATTATGATTTCCTGTGGACTGTTTTCCGCAATTTTCGGATTGGTTTTTGGTTCCGTTTTCGGGTTTGAACATGCTTTGGATCCGTTTTATAAAAATGTATTTGGTTTAGACCACAAGCCTATTGAAGTTATGGATTCTTCGACCACAAATTATATAATCTATGTTGCGGTCGGAATAGGGATTTTACTTTTGATGGTTGCGATGTTGTTTGGGATATATTCGTCAATTAAGAGAAAAAATTACGGGGAAGCATTGTTTGGTTCAAATGGCCTATGTGGATTGATATTTTATTCGGCAACAGTATTTATGCTTGTGGATATGTTGGCTCTTCATACTGGAACAGTAAATGTTTTATACATTTCTTTGCTGATAATTTTGCCACTGATGTTTTTAATGTTTAGTGAAATGTTTATAAAGCTTGTAAATAAAGACCCCCATTGGTTGCCGGAAAATTGGGGAGATTATATAGCTCAAAGTTTTTTTGAATTATTTGAAGTAATCTTAAGTTATGTTGCAAATACCATGTCGTTTTTAAGAGTCGGTGCTTTTGTTTTGGTTCACGCCGGAATGATGATGGTGGTGTTTACAATAGCCGATATGTCCGGCGGAGCAGGATATATTATAACCGTAATTGTAGGAAATATAATAATCAGTGCTTTGGAAGCTCTTTTGGCGGGAATACAGGTTTTAAGATTAGAATTTTATGAAATATTCAGTAAGTTTTTTGAAGGTCAAGGACGGGTGTTTACTCCCGTTACCGTATCCGAAAATAATTAAAATAAATTAGCTTAAAAATTTAATTTTTAAAATATATTAAAAAAATTTGGAGGAATTTATTATGTCAACTTTGTATTTTATTATCCCTGTTCTTTGTATTATTTTAAGTGTGTGGCTTGCAACTCAAGCAGTAAAAAAAGGAATGAATAAAAAGACAGCAGTAACATTGCAAATTTTATCATCAATTGTAATTATGGGCGCTTGTATTTTTACTCCTGTCGTTCACGCTGCGGAAAAAGTATCTGCCGGTGGATTTAGTGACGCTGCGGCAAATGCATTTGGGGTAGGGCTCATAGCTGCCGCTTTGGTTACCGGCCTTTCGGGAATCGGAGGAGGAATCGCTGTTGCTTCTGCAGCTCCCGCGGCAATCGCAGCTACTTCGGAAGATCCAAAAGCGTTCGGTAAAGCACTTATTTTTGTTGCTTTGGGTGAAGGTATTGCTATTTATGGTCTATTGATTTCCATTATGATTTTCGGTAAATTAGATGCTCTCGGATTAGGAGCATAGTTATATGCGTTTTGAGCTTATAAGTGATAATACCGATACTTTGGTTGGAATGCGCTTGGCCGGGATACCCGGGATTATGGCAACTACTCCCGAAGAAGTGAAAAAAGCTCTTGATAATGCAATAAATGATGAAAATGTAGCCATCGTTTTAATTACCGAAAAGCTTGTGGAAATGTGTAAAGACTTAATATATGAATTGAAGAATTCCAATAAAAAGACTTTGATAATTGAAATTCCGGACAGCAAATCTTCTCCCGGAAAAAAGAAAGATGCTATTACGGGATATATAAGAGATGCCATAGGTCTTAAAATTTAAATATGATTTTAAAGGAGGGTTGTAACATTGCATAAGAGTTATAAATCCAGTAATTTTTTAAATACCATAGATAAATATGCCAAAAGAAAGAAATCACGTATAACTGATGAGATAAAAGAAATAGAAGAACGTGAGTTGCAAAAAGCGGAATCTCAAATTATGGAAGATACAAATAATATGATAAAAAAAGAATTGGTGGCAATGAGAAACAAAATTGTTATAGAGGTTTCTCATAAAGAACTTGAAGAAAGAAAGAAAGTTTCTTTGCGCCGTCGTGAAATGATGAAAGATATTTTCAAAGAATGTCACGAAAGACTTGTAAACTTTACGTCTTCGGAAAAATATGCGGAAGTTTTAAAAGATTATTCTGCTCAGATTTCTAAAGTTCTTTCAGATCCCGATACAGAGCTTTTTGTAAAAAAATCGGATATAAAATATGCCGATTTGATTTTAAAAGCCTTTGGCAGAGAATGTAAAATAAACGTGGCGTCTGATATTACTATCGGAGGGATAAGAGGTTATAGTCCTTCAAGAGGGTTAATTGCCGATGAGACTTTGGACGCTAAACTTAAAGACCAAAAGGATTGGGCTGCAGCTAATTTTGGGGTGCTTTTGTCATAAATTTAAATATTAAAGGTGGGAGGATAAGCGTTCGCAGCGTATTCTGTATGCGCTTCTTTGATTGATATGAGTGATAATAAATTTAACGAAACATCGGCTAATGATGTTATATATGGAATAAACGGTCCTGTTGTTACCGTTAAAAAAACAAAATCATTTTCTATGATGGAAATGGTTTATGTTGGCGGTGAGCGTCTTATTGGGGAGGTCATCGGTATTACCGATGATTTAACTACTATTCAGGTTTATGAAGAAACAACGGGGCTTAAACCCGGTGAACCTGTTGTTGGAACAGGTGGACCGATGAAGGTTTGTTTGGGGCCCGGAATTTTGGATAATATATTTGACGGAATTGAACGGCCGCTTAAATCCATTGAAAAAATAAGCGGAGCGTTTATTAGTCGTGGCTGCAGTGTTCCTGCTTTGGATCAAGAAAAAGAGTGGGAAGTTAAAATATTGGTAAAAAAAGGGGACAAACTTACAAGCGGTATGATTTATGCCGAATGTACCGAAACTTCCATAATTACTCACAAGTGCATGGTTCCTCCCGATATGCACGGAGAAGTTGTGGAAATTAAAGATGACGGAAAATATAAAGTAAATGACGTAATTTTAAAAATTAAAGATGAAAACGAAGTTGTACATGAACTTACTCTTTGCCAGTATTGGCCCATTCGTATTCCGAGGCCGATGAAAAAAAGATTGCCATCAAATATACCGCTTATTACCGGACAAAGAATAATTGACGCTCTTTTTCCTGTGGCAAAAGGCGGAGCGGCAGCTGTACCCGGGGGATTTGGTACCGGAAAAACCATGACTCAACATCAATTGGCAAAATGGTGTGATGCGGACATAATTGTTTATATAGGTTGTGGTGAACGCGGTAATGAAATGAGCCAGGTTGTTGATGAGTTTTCTAAACTTGTTGACCCGAAATCCAACAAACCTATGACTGAACGTACGGTACTTATTGCCAACACATCAAATATGCCGGTGGCGGCTCGTGAAGCTTCTATTTATACAGGTATAACCCTTGCCGAATATTATCGGGATATGGGCTATGATGTAGCAATTATGGCGGATTCAACTTCAAGATGGGCAGAGGCTCTTCGAGAAATTTCCGGACGCCTTGAGGAAATGCCCGCTGAAGAAGGGTTTCCCCCATATTTACCTTCAAGATTATCCGCATTTTATGAAAGAGCCGGAAGAGCGGAAACTTTGAGTGAAAATGAAGGTTCGGTTACTATTATCGGAGCTGTATCACCTCAAGGATCCGATTTTTCTGAACCTGTAACTCAAAACACGAAACGATTTGTAAGGTGTTTTTGGGCGCTTGATAAATCTTTGGCATATGCAAGGCACTATCCCGCTATTAACTGGATTAACAGTTATAGTGAGTATTTTGGTGATTTAGATCCTTGGTATACTAAAAATGTAGGAGAATCTTTTATAAGATATCGTAAAAAAATGGCATCAATACTCAGCGAAGAAGATAAATTAATGGAAATAGTAAAATTGGTTGGTGCTGATGTTTTACCTGATGACCAGAAATTAATTATTGAAATTGCTAAAGTTATAAGAGTCGGATTTTTACAGCAAAATGCTTTTCATAAAGATGATACTTTTGTTCCTTTGAAAAAACAGAAAAAAATGATGGGCATAATTCTTTATTTGAATAGACGTGTAAGACAACTTATAAGTGCATCCATTCCGATTTCAAGAGTATTGGAAACCGGAATTTTCGATAAACTTACACGTATAAAATATGAAGTCCCGAACGACAAATTGGAATTACTGGATGAATATAAACATTTAATCGATGAAACTCTTGAAAAAATTATAAAAGATAAAGTTTAAAATCAGGGGGTGAAATAATAATGATACTTAATTACGTAGGCTTAAAAGAAATAGGCGGTTCTTTGATCGTTCTTGAAGGAGTTGAAAATGCTTCCTATGAAGAGGTTGTTGATATAAAACTCGGTGACGGAAATTATCGCAAAGGCAGAATAGTACAAATTGAAGGCGATAAAGTTGTAGTTCAGGTTTTTGAAGGAACAAGGGCCATTGCTTTGGATGATACCAAAGTTAAACTTAGCGGTCACCCTATGGAAATTTCACTTTCTCCGGAAATTTTGGGACGTGTTTTTAATGGGTCCGGCGAACCGATTGATAATTTGGGAAAAGTTTTTCCTCATAAAAGAATGAATATAAACGGAACTCCAATTAATCCTATTTCACGCGTATATCCGAAAAATTATATAAATACAGGTATTTCATCGATTGATACCCTCTCTACATTGATAAGGGGACAAAAGCTTCCTATTTTTTCAAGTTCGGGTATGAAGCACAACGAGCTGGCTGTCCAAATTGCAAGACAGGCAAAACTTTCTGACGGAGAAGAAAATAATCTTGCCATAGTTTTTGCGGCTATGGGCGTAAAAAATGATGTTGCCGAGTATTTTAGAAGAAAGTTCGATGAATCAGGTGTTATAGAACGGGTTGTAATGTATTTGAATCTTTCAAATGACCCCGTTATTGAAAGAATTTTAACGCCAAGATGTGCTTTGACTACCGCGGAGTATCTTGCGTTTGAGCTTAATATGCATGTTCTTGTAATTATGACTGATATGACTTCATACGCCGAAGCTTTGCGTGAGTTCAGTTCTTCAAAAGGTGAAATACCGGGAAGAAAAGGATATCCCGGGTACTTATATTCGGATTTTGCTTCACTTTATGAAAGAGCCGGAATGGTAAAAGGTAAAAAAGGTTCTGTTACACAAATTCCTATTTTAACTATGCCGAATGATGATATTACTCATCCAGTTCCCGACCTTACAGGATATATTACCGAAGGTCAAATTGTTTTGGATAGGTCTATTGACCGCAAAGGATATTATCCTCCGATTTCGGTTTTACCTTCGCTTTCAAGATTGATGAAAGATGGTATCGGTGAGGGATATACAAGAGCAGACCACCCCGAACTTGCAAATCAACTTTTTGCATCTTATGCAAAAGTTCAGGATGCCAGGGCGTTGGCGTCGGTCATCGGCGAAGAAGACCTTTCTCCCGTGGATAAGCTTTATATAAATTTTGGTAAAGATTTTGAAAAGCAATTTATAAATCAGGGTTTTAACGAAAATAGGCCGATTGAACAAAGCTTAGAGTTGGGGTGGAGACTTCTTTCCACATTGCCTAAATCTGAACTTGACAGAGTCAGCAACGAAACTCTTGATAAATATTATATTGAAGATAAAGAATTATTGGAACATAAGAATAAAAATGAGTTTTTAAATTTTGGTGAATCGGAAGATAGCGAAGAAGATTTAGATGATGATAGCGAAATGGATTAAAAATTTAGGTAAATAAAAATAATTCGAAAGGAGAGGTAACCGTGGCGGAACAGATAGCTCCTACAAAAGGAAATTTAATGGCTACGAAAAAATCATATGATCTTGCTAAACTGGGATTTGATCTTTTGGACAGAAAAAGAAATATCCTTGTGCGTGAGATGATGGCATTAATAGAAAGAGCGGAAGAAATACAAAATAATATTGATGCAACTTACGCTAAAGCTTATATGACTTTAAAAAAAGCAAATATTGCTTTAGGAGTATGTGACGAACTTTCTCAAGCAGTGCCGATTGAGAAAGGACTTGACCTTTCTTTTCGAAGTGTAATGGGTGTGGAAATTCCCATTGTTAGGTTTAAAGAACAAGAAGATTCTAAAATACCTTTTGGACTTTATGATTCAAACTCAGATCTTGATAAAGCATATTCATGTTTTAGAGAGGTAAAAAGATTGACTGTTAATTTGGCGGAAGTTGAAACAAGCGTTTGTCTTTTGGCAGGGGCTATTAAAAAAACACAAAAACGTGCAAACGCTTTAAAAAATATAATGATTCCAAAGTTTGAAAGTAGGATTAAATCTATTACCGATGCTTTGGAAGAAAAAGAACGTGAAGAGTTTTCTAGGCTTAAAGTTATAAAAAAATCTAAAACAAAATAAAAGTAAAAGTAACAAGTGTTTATTGTGAATATCTTGTTATTTTTTGTCTAAAAAAGAAAAATATATTGACTTGTGCGATATATAGTATTATTATTTATTAATAAAAAAGCATTTTTTATATTTTGATTTTTTAAGCAAAAGACTTAAATTGTAGAAAAGAAAGGTGAGGTATATGCCTGAAAATGAAAGCAGTTTATTTAGAAAAAGCTCTTTGGAAAGAGTGTCGTCTCCCGACCAATTAAATGAGTATATCAAAATCACAAACCCAAGCTTAATTGTTACTTTGTTGGGAATACTTACTATTTTAATTGCGGGAGCTGTTTGGGTTTTTGCCGGTGGGATTCCCGATACTGTTGATTTGGTAGGAACTGTAATTACTGATTCTAACGGTAAAAATTCAATGCATTGTTTTGTGCCTATCGGCAACAGTAAAAGGTTAAAAGAAGGCATGGATGTACAGATTTCACCTGACTATGCCGACCGTTCCGAATATGGTTATATAAATGGAAAAATTACTTCAGTCGGTGATACTGTTGTTACTGATGAATATTTAAAAAATAAATTCAGCAATCCCCAAATGGTCATTGCGGCAGTGAGTACCGCCATGCAACATGGAAATGTTGTGGAAGTTGAAATGAGCATGGGGGATTGGTCTCGTGACAAAGGAAATTCTGTTGAAGTTACAGAAGGAGCAAACTGCGCTGTTTCGGTTATGGTGGGAGAAACCAAACCTTATCAATTAATGTTTAAACAATAAATAAAAACGTAGGATTGGAGGTGTGTTAAATGAGAAAAAGACTCAAAGTACCGTTAGTTATGCAGCTTGAAGCTTTGGAATGTGGTGCAGCCTGCGTGTGTATGATAGCGGCATATTACAAAAAATGGGTACCTCTGACTCAAGTTCGTGCTGATTGTGGTGTGTCTCGTGACGGAAGTGTTGCCAAAAATATGTTGGCCGCGGCAAGGTCTTATGGATTTGAAGCGGCAGGGTATAGATTAGAACCTTCAGCTCTTGGCGAGTTGCAATTGCCGGCGATAATTCACTGGAATTTTAACCATTTTGTTGTATTGTGTGGAATAAATGAAAAGAAGGGGAAAGTTTATTTAAATGACCCTGCAAGAGGTAAAGTTACGGTCAGTATGGAAGAATTTGACCAATCTTTTACCGGAATTGCCCTTACAATGAAACCAACTCCCGAATTTAAACCTGCAGGTAAACCTAAAAGTGTTTGGAGTTTTGCTAAAAAATGTTTAAAAGGTGCGTTAATACCTTTTATCATTGCAGTTTTTATAAGTATTGTCGGAGATATATTATCTGCAGCTTCTCCAATGTTTTCTAAGATATTTATGGATGATTTGATTACCGGTAAACACCCGGAATGGTTATTGCCGTTTTTGGGCATATCCGGAGTGGTGTTATTAATTCAAATTCTTGTTGGAATTGTAAATTCTATATATTGGCTTAAAATTGAAGGAAAGTTTGCGCTTACGTCAAGTGCGGAATTTATGTGGCATGTTTTAAGGCTTCCTTTGGATTTCTTTTCACAAAGAAATGTGGGTGACGTTGTATCTCGTCAAAACTCCACTTCGAGTATTGCTCTTACTTTAATCCATAAAATAGCGCCATTGTTTAGTGGAGTGGTTTCTTTGTTCTTTTACCTTTTCATTATGATTAGGTTTAACTGGATGCTCACTCTTATCGGTATAGGTTCTACTGCAATCAATATGTTTATAGCAAAATATATTTCTGAAAAAATGTTGGATTTTCAAAGAGCGTCTTTGCCGGCGCAAGGTAAGTTCATGAGCGTAACTTATAACAGTTTTGAAATGATAGAAACTATTAAATCAACCGGTGCCGAAAGCGGTTATTTTGAACGTTGGTCCGGGCACTTGGCAAAACAAAATAACCTAGGAGTGGCTATTCAAAGATTCAGTCAATATATCGGTGAGTTGCCGGGATTTATCAATAGCTTATCGCAACTTATCTTACAATTTTCAGGTATATATTTAATTATGAAAGGTGAATTTACGATAGGTTCTCTTACCGCATTTAACGGTTATTTGGGAATGTTCCTTTCTCCTGTCGGACAAATTATAGATATATACAAAAGCTATATTGGTATGAGATGCGAAATGGAACGTGTGGATGACGTTTTGGAATACCCCGCCGATGTTCCTGCTGTAATTAGCACAACCGCTAAAAATGATGGAAAATTACGCGGTGAAGTTGAAGTTAAAAATTTAACTTTTGGGTATAGCAAACTCGGTAAACCCCTTTTGGATGATTTTAATATGTCTATTAAACCCGGACAGTGGACGGCGATAGTAGGCGGAAGCGGAAGCGGAAAATCCACTATTGCCAAATTGGTGACCGGGCTTTATAAACCTTGGAAAGGTACAATAACTTTTGACGGTAAAACCAAAGATAAAATTGACCCATATAGGTTTCATAGTTCTATAGCGATAGTTGACCAAGATAAAGTAATGTTTCATGATACCATTAAGAATAATATAAGAATGTGGGACGAATCTATTGAAGATTTTACGGTAATGCTGGCAGCAAAAGATTCGGATATTCATGAGGCTATTGTTACACGACCCGAAGGATACGATCACGTTTTGAGTGAAGGTGGTACTGATTTTTCCGGAGGACAGTGTCAAAGAATAGAAATTGCGAGAGCGTTGGCTCAAGAACCTACAATTATTGTTTTGGATGAAGCAACCTCTGCATTAGACGCTAAAACAGAACAAACGGTTATGCAAAATATTCGTAATGCCGGCTGTACATGTATCGTAATTGCACACAGGTTATCTACTATACGAGATTGTGATGAAATCATTGTGTTAGACAAAGGTAACGTGGTTGAACGTGGCAAACATGAAGAATTAATGGCCAATAACGGAGCTTATAAAGAACTTGTAATAACTGAATAGGAGGTGAGGTAAATGAATAAAGATTTTTTTGAAAGCCAAATTAATCAACGCAGAAAAAGTGACGACTATATGTTTCAAGGTGCATTTTCCGATTTGCTTTCCATTATAGGCATGGGAACTCCGAAAGTATCTCGCCAAGCAAAAGGTGCAATTGAACAGATTCTTAGATATTTAGGGAGAGAAATTCCTTCTGTTCCGGATAGCATTACTGAATTGAATGAACAATTGGAATATATGTTAAAACCTTCACATACCATGAAACGCCGTGTGGAACTTCATGGTGAATGGTGGAAAGATTGTATGGGGTGCCTTTTGGGTTCCACTAAAGACGGAAATGTAATCGCTCTTATGCCGGGCGTATGGTCCGGGTATTATTATATTGATTATGAAAAGGGCACAAAAATTAAAATAAACAAAGAGACAGCAAAAAATATTAACGTGGATGCATTTTGTTTTTATAAAGCGTTTCCGCTTACGTCTTTAAGAATAATCGACCTTATTAAATTTATGATAAGTGAAATGTCTAAAGCGGATGTACTTTTTATTATTTTACTGGCAGGTTTTGGACAACTTTTGGGACTATTGGGACCATATATTCAAAAAGTAATTTATGATGTTTTAATTCCTTCCGGTTCCATGTCGCTTATTGCACCGATTGCTTCTTTTATGTTTGGTGTTACTTTAGGTAGTACTTTGGTGGGAATTACCAGTAAACTTATAACGGCAAGATTTGGGGCAAAGCTCTCTATGTCTATCAGTAACGCGGTAATGATAAGATTTTTCAGTTTGCCCGCCAAGTTTTTTAAAAAATATACAGCGGGTGAATTGGCAAGCCGCATGGGTTATATAGCCCAGCTATGTACAATGCTTGTTTCTGTAATTTTTTCTACCGGACTTTCTACATTGTTTTCATTTACGTATTTTTTCCAAATGAATAGTTTTGCCCCTTCTTTGGTTGTTCCCGGTATGATTTTTATATTGGTGCAGTTATCTTATGTTGTATTTATGACGTTTTATCGTCAAAGTATTTTCAAAAAGAAATTAGATATTGAACCAAAATTAAATTCTTTAACTTATGCAATTTTTGGAGGAATTCAAAAAATAAAGGTAACAGGTTCCGAAAAAAGAGCATTTGCCAAATGGGCGGAAAGCTATTCCGATGTGGAAAAATTAGATTATTCCCCTCCGTTTTTAATTAAAATTGATAGCATTATAAGTTTGATTATTTCTACTTTGGGCGGAATGATTTTACAATATATTGCGGTTTCTTCAAGCGTGGGACTTGCAAATTACGGTGCGTTCAATACTGCATACGGTGCTGTAAGCGGTGCTATACTAAGCCTTGGTGGAGTGGCGCTTCAATTTGCTACTTTAGGACCTATTCTTAAAATGATTAAGCCTGTTATGGAAGAAAAACCGGAAAGCAGTGAAGGGCGTATAATTCCGACTTCGCTTTCGGGACATATAGAAGTTAATAATATTTCTTTTAAATATGATAAAGACGGACCTAATATTTTAGATGATATAAGCTTGGAAGTAAAAAAAGGCGAGTATTTGGCAATTGTGGGAAAAACCGGATGCGGTAAATCAACTCTTATGCGTTTATTGTTGGGTTTTGAAAGCCCTGACAGCGGTTCTATATATTATGATGGTCGTGAACTTAAAAAACTGGATTTACGCAGTCTTCGCCAAAAAATCGGCGTGGTAATGCAAAATGGTTCGCTTTTCCCGAGTGATATATTTTCAAATATAATAATAACTTCTCCGTGGAAAACCATGGATGACGCATGGGAAGCGGCTCGTATGGCGGGTATTGAAGAAGATATTAAAGCTATGCCTATGGGTATGAATACATTGATTTCCGAGGGTTCCGGCGGTATTTCCGGCGGACAAAAACAAAGGCTTATGATAGCCAGAGCTATTATCAATAAACCTCCGATTTTGTTTTTGGACGAGGCAACATCGGCTCTTGATAATATAACTCAAAATCATGTTGCGCAAAGTATTTCTCAGCTCCATAGTACAAGAATAGTTATAGCCCATAGACTTTCAACAATAAAAAATTGCGACAGGATCATTGTTATGGATGGTGGCAAAATTGTTGAAGAAGGAAAATATGATGAACTTATGGCTAAAAAAGGTTATTTCTATGATTTGGCTATTCGTCAAGTTGTAGGTTGATGTAATAATATTTTGTGTTTTGCAAGTCAGTTGTTTTATTAAAACGGCTGACTTATTTTTTTATATAAAAATATGGTAAAATAAATGTATATTAAAAAAAGAAGGTTTTAGTTTGAAAAAAGTAATGGTCGGTATGAGCGGCGGTGTGGATAGTTCTACTGTGGCGGCAATTTTGGTGCAAAAAGGATATGATGTTTGCGGTGTTACGCTCAGGCTTTTTAACGAAGATTTTGAAAAATCCGTTTCGGACGCCAAAAAAGTTGCCGAAAAACTTGGAATTAAGCATGAAGTGTTGGATATTAAACAAGATTTTTGCAAAAATGTTATAGATTATTTTGCAAACGAGTATATTAACGGTAAAACTCCAAATCCATGTGTGGAATGTAATAAAAAAATAAAGTTTGGTAAGATGCTTGACTATGCTCTTGAAAAGGGATACGAATTTATAGCAACGGGGCATTATGCTAACTTGTTTTATGACAAAAATTTAAACAGGTGGTTAATAAAAAAATCCAAATCACCAAAAGACCAGAGCTATTTTTTATATGGTCTTACTCAATATCAGCTTTCTCATAGCATGTTTCCTTTGGGTGATTATGAAAAGCCTTATGTTCGAAAATTAGCCCAAAAATACGATTTACCCGTTTTTTCAAATTCGGAGAGTCAAGATATTTGTTTTATAAAAAATTCCAATCATGCTGAATTTATAGAAAAATATATGAATATAAAGACCCCGGGAGGCTTTTTTGTCAACCGAATGGGTGAAAATTTAGGAACTCATAAAGGAATAATAAATTATACGGTTGGCCAGCGTAAAGGTTTGGGAGTTGCACTGGGAGAGCCTGCATATGTACTGGAAATTGATGCTGCTCAAAATAAGATAATATTGGGTGGTAAAGAACAGGGTAAATGTAATAAGATTATTATTCAAAACACTAATTTTATTTTATTTGATGTTCTTTCCGAAAAAATAAGGGCTCGAGCAAAAATCCGTTATCGGGCTTCGGAAATGCCGTGCGTTATTGAACCTTTGAATGATGATGCAGTGATGATTGAATTTGATGAACCGATTTATTTTCCTTCGCCCGGACAGTCGGTTGTGTTTTATAACGAAGAGGGTGTTGTAATAGGTGGAGGAATTATTTCTTTAAAAAATTGAATTGTTTTTAATATAAATGATTTTTTGAATTTTATAATTATATGCAAAACACCAACGTTTTCTTAAAAAGCAATTATCTATTGATTTTTTAATTGATAGAGAATAGAATAATTATTAGCACTCGACTTTGCGGAGTGCTAATAATTATTAAATCAGTACATAATTTTAAGGAGGTTTTTGTATGGCAACAGTAAGACCAATTTTAGACAAAGTAGTGGTTAAAGTAAAAAAAAGTAATCAGTCTACCGGTGGCGGAATTCTTTTAGCCGGAACTTCAAAAAATCAAACAGTAACAGCTAAAGTTATTGCAAGCGGCAACGGCGGAATGATTGATGGAAGAAAAGTAGAAATGTATGTACATGAAGGTGATGAAGTTTTAATTCCAAAAGATGCAGGTACATCATTTACTTTAGAAGGCTCTGAATATATTATAGTTCGTCAAGAAGAAATTCTTGCAATTGTTTCTTAGTTGAAAATAAATTTTTATATTAAATAATTTATTAAAAGGGGTAAATAATTAATGGCAAAAGAAATTGCGTATGGCGAAGAAGCCAGAAAATCTCTTCTGAACGGTATCAACAAACTGGCTGATACTGTAAAAATCACACTTGGACCAAAAGGCAGAAACGTAGTTATTGATAAAAAATTCGGTGCACCCTTAATTACTAATGATGGTGTAACAATTGCAAAAGAAATTGAGCTTGATGATTCTTTTGAAAACATGGGAGCCCAGTTGGTGAAAGAAGTAGCAACCAAAACCAATGACATTGCGGGTGACGGTACTACTACAGCAACTTTGTTGGCCCAAACTTTAATTCGTGAGGGTATGAAAAATGTTGCTGCGGGTGCAAACCCAATGGTTTTGAAAAAAGGTATTAATAAAGCGGTTGAAGCAGCGGTAAAATCTGTTGTAAAAAATTCCAAATCAGTTAATGGTACAGAAGATATTAAACGTGTTGCAACTATTTCAGCGGCTGATGAATTTATAGGAAGTCTTATTGCCGAAGCTATGGATAAAGTAAGCTCTGACGGTGTTATAACGGTTGAAGACTCCAAAACTGCCGAAACTTATTCAGAAGTTGTCGAGGGAATGATGTTTGACCGTGGGTATGTTTCGCCATATATGGTTACAGACAACGATAAAATGGAAGCGGTAATTGATGATGCTTATATTTTAATTACAGATAAAAAAATTATAAGTATTCAGGAAATTTTACCGTTACTGGAACAAGTAGTAAAATCAGGTAAAAAATTAGTGATTGTAGCCGATGATATTGAAGGTGACGCTCTTGCAACGATTATAGTCAATAAATTACGCGGAACCTTCACTTGTGTTGGAGTAAAAGCTCCCGGATTTGGTGACAGAAGGAAAGAAATGCTTAGAGATATAGCAATTCTTACCGGCGGAGAAGTAATTTCCGAAGATTTGGGCATGGAACTTAAAGATACAACCATTGAACAACTTGGACGTGCACATCAAGTAAAAATTGAAAAAGAACGTACTATAATTGTCGACGGTGCAGGAAATCAAGATGAAATTAATTCCAGAGTGTCTCAAATCAGAAATCAAATAGAAGAAACCACGTCTGATTTTGATAGGGAAAAACTTCAAGAACGTCTTGCCAAGCTTGCTGGTGGAGTTGCAGTAATAAAAGTAGGTGCTGCCACTGAAGTTGAAATGAAAGAAAAAAAATTGAGAATAGAAGATGCATTAGCCGCAACAAAGGCCGCAGTTGAAGAAGGAATAGTCGCAGGAGGCGGAGTGGCGCTTGTTAACGCTGTAAAAGACGTTGAAAAAGTAGTGGAAAATTCCGAAGGCGACGAAAAAACCGGTGCTATGATTGTTCTTAAATCCATAGAAGAACCTTTAAAACAAATTGCAATTAATGCCGGATTGGAAGGCTCCGTAATTGTTCAAAATGTAAAAAATCAAAATAAAGTCGGATATGGATATAATGCACTTAAAGATGAATATGGTGATATGATTTCTTTTGGAATTGTGGATCCAACCAAAGTTACACGTTCAGCTCTTGAAAACGCTGCATCTGTTGCAAGCATGGTTCTTACCACAGAAGCGGTTATTACTGACAAAAAAGAGCCCGAGGATTCAAACAATTCCCCAATGGCCAATGCCGGTATGGGCGGAATGTATTAATAAAAAACTGAAATAAGTTTTAATACTCATCATTATGATGAGTATTTTTTTGTATAACGCTATGTGGTATGGTAAAGATTAATCGGTAAATAAAAAATTCCTTTTGTGTTTTATTTGATTGGCAGGTCTCTACTAATTTAATATATAAATTTTAGCACATAAAACGGGAATACAATTACCATATTGTATTTGAACCAAAGCATTGCAAGAAAGTGTTTTATGAAGATAAGCGGTAGAGATATATATAGGGTGAGATTTTTACAATAGTGATTGTATAAATAAAAAATAAATCAGACTACCCGATTATTGGATGGTCTGATTTTGAAAAGATATTTATTAAGAGTTTATCTGTTTTTGAATATTGACATTATATCATAAAAACTGTCATCATCATTTTTGTTTTCTGATGTTGATGAAGAGTTTTGGTTGAAGCTTCTTACATTACCGAAATTGCTTGAAAAATTTGATTTGTTTTCGGTATGAATCGGAAATTCAGATTCACGTTTTGCAAAACCTGTTGCAATAACTGTTACGCTGATTTCATCATCCATATTTTCATCAAATGCAGCACCCCAGATAATGTTTGCTTCGGGGTCGGCTTGTTGTGCAATGAGTGAAGAGGCGGTTTCGATTTCATCGAGTCCGATATCGGGTGACGCGGTAACATTGATGATAACGCCTTTGGCTCCGTTTATTGCGGTTTCCAATAACGGACTGGAAATTGCCATGTTGGCGGCTTCTTCCGCTTTATCTTTTCCGCTCGCACGGCCTACGCCCATATGAGCATATCCGGCATCTTTCATTATTGATGTAACGTCAGCAAAATCAAGGTTTACAAGACCGGGCAAAAGAATTAAATCGGAAATACTTTGTACACCTTGTCTTAAAACGTCATCTGCTACGATAAATGCATTCATTAAGGTAATTCTTTGTTGGCTTGCAAGCTTTAATCTTTCGTTAGGAATTATTACCAAAGAATCGACTTGTTCTCTGAGTGCCGAAATACCTTTTTCGGCTTGTTCCATTCTTTTTTGACCTTCAAAAGCAAAAGGTTTGGTGACAATACCGATTGTCAAAATACCCATTTCGCGTGCTACTTGAGCAACTACCGGAGCAGCACCGGTACCTGTTCCGCCACCCATTCCTGCGGTAATGAATACCATATCTGCGCCTTTAAGGGCAGCTATTATTTCATCGCGACTTTCCTCGGCGGCTCTTTGACCTACTTCAGGCTTGGATCCGGCGCCTTTACCTCTTGTTATTTTTTCGCCGATTTGGATTTTGCTGTTGGCTTTTGATCTTAATAAAGCTTGTCTGTCTGTATTTACACATATAAAATCAACACATTTTACTCCGGAATCGACCATGCGGTTTACTGCGTTTCCACCGCCTCCACCAACGCCTATTACCTTTATTTGTACGGTTTCTTCTGCGTTGTTGTCAAACTCAAAACTCATAAATAAATCCTCCATTTGATGTTTTTAACTTATATTTTGCGTGTTTACTTCATAAAACGTTATGTTTTTTAATACAACATAGTATTAATTGAATTAAATTGCCGACTAAACACATATTATAAAAATTTGTGTTGTCAAAAACATTGAAATAATACTTATTTTAGAATTATTTCAACTTAAAATCAACAAATTATTCGATATAATAATAATCTTTTCTCATATTTATAAAATATTCAAATTAAAATTTTAAAAAGTATAACAAATAAATATTTTTGTATTTTATTGCATACAAAATGTTTTAAAAAAATAAAACAAAAAATTAATTTTTTTGAAAATAAATTTAACAACTTTTTTAATGATGTTGATTGTTTGAGTTTTTAATATATAATAACTTTATATGGTTATGTGTTGATTATAAAATAAACGGAGGAGTTAAACTTGAATATTTCTGTATTGGGGTGCGGAAGATGGGGTTCTTTTATAGGGTGGTATTTAAATAAAATAAATCATTCTGTTACTTTATGGGGTAGGCCCGGATCAACTCATATGCAAGAAATAAAAACTTTACATAAAAATTCTTTTCTTGAAATTGACAGTAAAATTCAAATTACAGAAGATTTAAAAAAAGCCGTGGATGAATCGAATATAATTGTAATTTCAATTAGCGCACAAGCATTAAGAGATTTGGCCAATAATATAAAAATGACAGGCATTGACACAAGTAAAAAAATATTTGTTCTTTGTATGAAAGGAATAGAAGAATCGAGTGGCAAGAGGCTTTCCGAAGTAATGAAAGAGATTTTGGGTGAAAATACTGATATTGCAGTTTGGGTGGGACCCGGACATGTACAGGATTTTGTTTCGGAAATTCCCAATTGCATGGTAATAGATTCTGAAAAAGCGGATATAAAAAATTATTTGATAGAACAATTTTCGAGTTCTTTAATAAGGTTTTATTGCGGAACAGATATGATAGGTAACGAGATAGGAGCCGCCGCAAAAAATGTTATGGGTATTGCTGCGGGGATATTGGATGGGATGCATTATGAGTGCTTAAAAGGTGCATTAATGTCCAGAGGGACGAGAGAGATTTCTCGATTGGTAAAAGCCATGGGCGGAAATGAGATTTCTGTTTATGGATTGGCTCATTTGGGTGATTATCAAGCAACCTTGTTTTCGCCACACAGTAATAATCGTAAATTTGGTGAGTCTTTGGTTACGCACAGCGCTTATGATAAATTGTCCGAGGGAGTAGCTACATGTGGTGCTTTGGTTAAATTGGGGGAAAAATACAATATTGATTTGCCTATTTGTAAAGCCGTAAGCGACGTTGTTTGCGGGAAAGTTTTGCCCCAAAAAGCGGTTTTGAATTTGTTTTTAAGAAGTCGAAGAAATGAATTTTAATTTTTATAAGTTGTAAACTTTTTCGTAGAGACAATTTTTGATTTTTTCAAATTCATCTTCATTTAATGGATTAGGATAACTCATTAAATTCAATTTTAATTGTTTTTGATTTTTTTGCATTGATGGTTGATAATATTCATAATCATTTAATTTGAAGCCTAATTTTTCATAAAAACGCAGTCTTTTATCGGTAATTTCATCACATGGAGGTTCAATTTCCAAAATTATATTTTTATTTTTTGATGCTTGGATTATCTCCTCCATGATTTTAGTTCCCATTCCCATTCCTCTGCATGCGGGACTTACGGCAAGGTGTTCTACAAAATTAAAACCCTCTAAATTCCATATGGATATAAAAGCTATTACATTATTGTTTTCGTCTTTTTTAGTGATTAAGTTATATTCTTTTTTTTGAATTAATTTTTTTTGATTTTCGTAAGTTCTGTATTCACTTTTTGGGAAAGAGTTTTGCATAAGTTTAAATACTTGATCAAATTCGTTATTCATAATCATTTTTCTCCTTTAAAAAATTATATTTAATAAATTTTAATCATAAAAATATTAATTTTTTTAAAAAAATATATATTTTTTATGATTTATGTGATATAATCAATTTTAAATAATTATAAGCTAAAAGTAAACCATTGTTGTATTATTTAAATTGTTATAGATTTTTTTAACGTTTTGCAATACAATAAAGATTATACTTTTTAGTTTGTAATAACTTTTTAAAAGCAATTTCAAAAATTATTATTTATACCAAGAGGTGGTTAGATGAGTTTTTTAAATTTATTATTTGGAAACTACAGTAAACGTGAATTGAAGCATATAAAACCTATTTGTGACGCCGTGTTATCTTTGGAATCCAAGTACCTTAATATGTCTGATGATGAATTGGCTTCACAAACAGTTGTTTTAAAAGAACGCTTGAAAAACAACGAAACTCTTGATGATATTTTGCCGGATGCTTTTGCGGTTTGCCGTGAAGCCTCTGATAGGGTTTTGGGTATGCGTCATTTCCCCGTTCAGATTATAGGCGGAATTGTTCTTCATCAAGGAAGAATAAGTGAGATGATGACAGGGGAAGGAAAAACTTTAGTTGCTACTTTGCCTGCATATCTTAATGCTCTTTCCGGAAAAGGAGTACATGTTGTAACGGTTAATGATTATTTGGCCAAACGTGACTCTGAACAAATGGGTAAGTTATATAAGTTTTTAGGACTTGAAACCGGACTTATAATAAATGAATATGGTAAATCAGAACGTGCAAAAGCTTATGCTGCCGATATTACTTATGGTACAAACAATGAGTTTGGATTTGACTATTTGCGTGATAACATGGTTACCAATAAAAAGTTAAAAGTACAAAGAGAACATAACTTTGCTATTGTGGACGAAGTAGACTCTATTTTAATTGACGAGGCAAGAACACCACTTATTATTTCCGGTGAAGGTGACCAATCTACGGAAATGTATGCTATTGCGGATAAATTTGCCAAAACATTGAAAATGCTTAAAGTTGCCGAAATTGATGCGAAAGAGGATAACGAAGAGCTTTTTGAAGAGTATGATTATGTGGTTGATGAAAAAGCCAAAACCGCTTCTCTTACTAAATTAGGTATTGAAAAAGCAGAAAAATATTTTAATGTTGAAAATCTTACGGATCCCGAACATATTACTTTGCAACATCATATCAATCAAGCGCTTAAAGCTAATGGTGTAATGCAAAGAGATATAGATTATGTGGTACGTGACGGAGAAGTTCTGATTATTGATGAATTTACAGGACGTATTATGTATGGCAGAAGATATAACGAAGGACTTCATCAAGCTATTGAGGCCAAAGAGGGAGTAAAAGTTGAAAAAGAATCCAAAACTTTGGCGTCCATTACTTTCCAAAATTATTTCAGGCTTTATAATAAGCTTTCCGGTATGACCGGTACCGGAATGACCGAGGAACAAGAATTCCGTGAGATTTATAAATTGGATATTGTTGAAATTCCTACGAATAAACCTAAAATTCGTGAAGATTTACCTGACGTTGTTTACAGAACGCAAAAAGCCAAATATAAGGCTATTGTTGATGATATAATTGCAAGTCATGAAAAAGGTCAGCCCGTATTGGTTGGAACTGTTTCTATAGAAAAATCCGAACTTTTGAGCCTTATGTTAGAGGCCAAAGGTATTAAACATGAAGTTTTAAATGCAAAATACCATGAAAAAGAAGCTCAAATTATTGCTCAAGCCGGTAAGAAAGGTGCTATCACCATAGCCACAAATATGGCGGGACGCGGTACCGATATAAAACTTGGAGGAAACACCGAGTATCTGGCAAAAGCGGAACTCAGAAAATTGGGTTATAATGATGAAGCGATTGCTGAAGCGGATAGTTTTTCCGAAACCGATGATCCTAAGATTTTGGAAGTAAGAGAAAAATATAATGAATTTTATAAACAATTTAAGCCTGACGTTGAAAAAGCCGCTGAAGAAGTCAGAGCCTGCGGTGGACTTTATGTTATAGGTACAGAACGTGCGGAAACCAGAAGAATAGATAACCAGTTGCGTGGACGTTCCGGACGTCAAGGTGATCCCGGAAAAACAAGGTTTTATTTATCGTTGGAAGACGATTTAATGAGGTTATTCGGCGGTGACCGTCTGCAAGCTTGGATGAGCCGTCTTAATGTGGAAGAAGATGTTCCGCTGGAAGCCAACATGTTGACTAAATCAATTGAATCGGCTCAACGTAAAATTGAAGGAAAGAATTTTGCTATTCGTAAAAATGTTCTTCAATATGACGATGTTCTCAGTCGTCAACGTGAAATTATTTATACTCAACGTGATAAAGTGCTTGATGGTGAGGATTTGCGTGACCAGATCAGCCATATGATTGATGATGTTGTTGCCCGAGTTGTAAATCGTTATGTATCAAACGATTTACCTAAAGAAAATTGGAATATCGAGGGATTGAAAGCGTATTATGCAGGCTGGGTATTTAATGCCGATGACACTGATTTTGATGCCGAAAAATTAATTCAAAAAACTCCTGAAGAAGTTGTTGCGTTAATCACCGAACGTTGCCATTCGATTTATGCAAAACATGAGGAAGTTTTGGGCGAAGAACCTACGCGTGAACTTGAACGTGTTATATTGCTGTCAAATGTAGATGAACAGTGGATGGATCATATTGATGCTATGGAAGACTTAAAACGCGGTATTAACCTTCGTGCTTACGGTCAAAGAGATCCTGTTGTCGAATATCGTATGGAAGGCTTTGACATGTTTGATGCAATGATTAATTCCGTAAGGGAAAACACAGTAAAAATGCTTCTTTGTTTCAAAATAAACTTAAATAACCGTTCTTCCCGTGTAGTGCAATTTCCTCAACAATAACTGAAATTTTATGAAATTAAAAATTACCGCTCCTTTGGGTAACCAAAAAGAGCGGTTTTTATTATATTTTAACACACAAAAGCCCAACGCTGATTAGTACGTTGGGCTTTAAAAATGGTGAGCCATCGGGGACTCGAACCCCGGACAACCGGATTAAAAGTCAGGTGCTCTACCAACTGAGCTAATGGCTCATATACATGAGATAAAAATATTGAAATAAAATGGCTGGGATGGCTGGATTCGAACCAGCGAATGATGGAGTCAAAGTCCATTGCCTTACCGCTTGGCGACACCCCAATGAAGATATAATTAAGTTAAATGGGGTGGATAATCGGAGTTGAACCGATGGCCTCCAGAGCCACAATCTGGCGCTCTAGCCAACTGAGCTATATCCACCATATGTTTACATGGTGCGCCAGAAGGGATTCGAACCCCTGACCTACTGCTTAGAAGGCAGTTGCTCTATCCTGCTGAGCTACTAGCGCAGATGTCAGCACCACGTCAAAGTAATCTGACGAATTGGAGCGGGTGATGGGAATCGAACCCACGCTATCAGCTTGGAAGGCTGAAGTTCTACCATTGAACTACACCCGCACCTTAAGTGACAAAAAATATTGTACCATGATCGATATGTTTTGTCAATAAGGTTTTTTAAAAAATTTAAAATTAAATTATAGAGTTATAATAAGCATACTATATATAAAATCAGCAAAAGTCAAGTTTTGCAAAAATATATTCAAAAATACATAAAATAATAATTTTTTACTATAAATTTTCACACTTTAAACAATTTTATCAACAATTAACATAAAATCATTTATATTATGAAACTTTTTCGATATTTTTCTTTAATTTTTCAATTATTCTTTTTTCTAAACGGGATATATAAGATTGAGAAATCCCCATTAAATCCGCGACCTCTTTTTGAGTGTGTTCTTTTTTCCCTAAAAGCCCGAATCTTAGCTCCATTATTAATTTATCTCTTTCAGCTAAGCTTTTTACTGCGTCTAAAACTAAATTACATTCAGTTTCTTGTTCTAATCGAGAGGTGACTATATCGTCAGAACTTCCCAAAATGTCGGAAAGTAATAATTCATTTCCGTCCCAGTCCACGTTTAAGGGTTCATCAATAGATGTTTCGTTTTTTAGTTGAGAGCTTTTTCTTAAATACATCAATATTTCGTTTTCAATGCACCGTGAAGCATATGTTGCCAATTTGATGCTTTTTGTGGGGCAAAAAGTATTTACTGCTTTTATAAGACCTATTGTACCTATTGAAATTAAGTCTTCAATCGGTATACCTGATGAATCAAATTTTTTGGCGATATATACCACCAATCTGATATTATGAGTTATTAAAGGTTCACGGATATTTCCGGGTTCCCCGTTAATTATTTTTTGCATAATTTTGTTTTCTTCTTCTTTTGTAAGAGGGGGTGGGAGTAGTTCCGGGCCGTTTATATAGTATATTCCTTTTTGTGTTTTTAATATAAATTTGTTTTTTAAGTTAGAGATAAGGTTTTTAATTTTTTTAAAATATGTATTAAATAAAAATACTTTCATGTGTTAAACTCCCCTGATAAGTTTATTTTAGTCTAAAATTTCCGGATTAATGAGTGCGGATATACTTTTGGGAAGCATATCATCTTTACATATTGCAATATATATTTCTTTTTGATATTCGCTATTATTTAAATTTATAAAATCGGGTTTAAAAGCGGGCAAAACTCCATCGCCGGAAATAGTTTTGAAAGGAACAATTCTTGATTTAAAATCCTGATTGAAGCTTGTGTCAAATTTACCAATAAGCAAATTATCGAGATTTGTTATCATGTTTTTAGGTAAAAAATCAGATATTGCCGATTTTTTAACTACCATTACAGGAAGATTTGAAAAAGGTTCTTTAAGCAAATTTCCTGTATCTACTTTGGCGTTGATCAAAATGTGATTATTTTTATAATTCACCTTTACTTTGCACCATGTGTTTTTTATTTTTTTCTTTTCTGTTATGCGATTTATAAATTCAATTATTATATAAGAAATTAAGGTAAAA
The DNA here is from genome assembly GCA_937912175.1 of uncultured Clostridia bacterium. Taxonomy (GTDB): domain Bacteria; phylum Bacillota; class Clostridia; order Oscillospirales; family Acutalibacteraceae; genus UMGS1491. The sequence continues at coordinate 3,709 of CALDOU010000029.1, read as the reverse complement.
ATAATAAGGATTAAAGGCGAAATATTAAAGTATATGACTCCGTTATTAAATTCCATTCCGTTTGGCCGATATATGTTCCACAATGCCATCATTATTCCGGAAAACGCAAAATTTATTGAATAAAAACACGCTAAAGTTTTAAAAAACAGACCTATATTTTTTATTCCGAACGTTGCCCAAATGATAGTAAAAGACATTAATAATTTAATAACCAACGAAAAAAAGATATTATGAATCGGGACAAATATGTATAAGGAATAAACAGCTCCTAAAAATTCTCCGAGAATAAGTCTTCCGGGTTTCCACTTTAAGCATAAAAATTTTGCTGTGGATAAAAGCAAAAAATAGTTTACAAATAAGTTGACTGCGATTAAAATATCCAAATATATTACTTGTTTCATATATCACCCACCATAATTGCAAATTTATAAATTAAAAAGGTTTAATTTTATTATGGGGTTTGGATAACGCTTATTATGTCAAAAATAGGGATATAAAAAATATTTATTAAATTATTTATTAATCAATAATATTCAGTAAAACCTATTGCTTGAATCTTGACATTAATTTGATTAACTCATAAAATAATAGGTATTAAAACACTTATGGAGCGGTATCGAAGTGGTCATAACGGGGCTGACTCGAAATCAGTTTGGGAGCAATCCCACGTGGGTTCGAATCCCACCCGCTCCGCCAAATAAAATAAGCATCCACGCAATTATGGTGTGGATGCTTATTGTTAAAAATTATTTAATTCCGTGGACTCGTTTTAATTCTACCATGTAATTGTATTTATAATTATAATCCATAACTTTATCTAAAAGTGTAGATGTTTTTTCAAAGTTTTCAAAAGAATCTTCTTTAACCAAGTCGTTGCAAGAAATTAGAAATTCTTCGAAACATTTAGAAATAGCGTCTATTTTGGAGTTTTGTTTTTGTAAAGTATATTTTTTATTATTGCGAATATTATTCAAAATTTCGTTCCATATTTCTTGAAGTTCATAGCATGCGTTTTCTTTGTTACCTATATTGATAAAAAGTTTTTTAAATTGTTCGGATTGTGATTTTTTGAAATTATTCCAAAGGTAATTACTCATACGGTCGGAGTTGCTCATTCCCAAAGCCCCTACATTATATCTGCCGGTGATAAACGTGAAAGTGTTGTCTCCGATAATTGATGAAGCTTTTCCTGTTTTGTTAGAAGCATTTATACCGCAATCTGCTACGCTGAGCTTTAAGTCAGATGAAGCAGTATCGATTCTTTTAATAAGTTTAAGTGCCCATTCGTCTTTATCTTTAGTAATGGGAGTCAAACATCCGGGGAGAGGAGAAATTTTATCGGCTTCATCCGATTTATTTATTTTTGTCAAGTAGAAATTAAGTAACATATAATTACTCATTGAAAATACATTAGGGATACATAGTTTGGTTTCTATTCCTAAACTTTTTAATATATTTTCGAATTTTGAATATATAAGTGAAAGGGAATCTTTTAACATAGGGGCAAACGCATTATCTTTTTCCGATATTCGAGTGATTAATTTTTGAAATTCATTTTTTATGCTATGTTTTCCCAAAAGTTTATCTCCAAACATAGGCAGTTGCATTTTTATTGTAAGGTCTTTGCTGGTGTCAAAATTTGCATCTCCGATGTTATCTATGTACTCTGCGCTTAAAGCGGTGGAACCTATTACCGGAATATTTAAATATGTTTTTCCGTTTATTGATGTGGTAAAAGTACTTCTGGAGGTACTGTACTCTGCTTTTTGTTTAGAAGAATTTTTAGAAAAAATTTGCATTTTCGCAAGATGTTCAATTTCGCTATAAAGTTTTTTGAAAGAACTGATTTCTTCTTCGCTGGAAACATATGTTCTTAAGTATGTACTTACTGCAATAGCAGTTTTTAATATATCCAATCGCCCTTTGTTTATATGATGAATTTTAGAATTTCCTATCCAGTCTTCTTCAATTTGATTTTTTATTTTTTGGGCATTGAATCTTGATTCTTTATCCGTAGTTGGGTCGGCCAATATTGATAAGGCTGAGTTATATCTTCTTATGTCTCCTATTATATTTGCAATCAAAATCGGTATTATATTTATTTTTTTATCTCCATAACTTTCAAAATGAGTTTTAATATCATTATATTTTTTTGTTTTATCTTGTTTTAAAAAGTCGATGATTTTAGAAGCATCTTCCACATAATCGGAAGGAGAACAATCTTCATTAATAAGATTAAGATAAGAATTTTTAATATAAGTTCTGGTGGCTGAACTTTCGGCGGAAACATTCATGCCGAGTGACGCAAAACATTTAGCTGCAGCGTTTGTGCTTAAGGTGTTTCCAATACTTTTTTGAACGTCTCCTGATTTTGTTATTGTGATGGACGGCCAATCAATAACTATAGATTGAGGAACTATTTCCGTTGCTTTAAGATACCATTCCAGCGAAGTTTGCATGACGGATAAAAGATTTTTTTCGTCTTGTTGCATTTGTTTACGAGAGGTAATTATTTTTTTAATGTCCGGTTCACGTAAGTTAACTGTGGTTATTTTCCCGTCTTTGGTATATGAATCTAAAAATTGTTCCAAAGAATATAAAACCAAAGAATGCGTAACGCCGACGGTATCAGTAGTATTGACTGAAATAAAATCTTTGTATCCTATGCCTATACTAATTCCGATTGTACCCGAAGTATTAATTTTATAAAAAGATTTTTCCGATGAACTTTCTTCGGTTTTTGCCCCGATTGAAAGCCCTACGTTAAGAGCTCCTTGCGATATTCCTCCCGAAACATCTATGCCTGTGGATGAATTTTGTGAAGACATGGCGCTTTCAACTTTTTCGCAATTTTCAGATAATACTTCTGAGGCGATTTTTCGGGAAATTATGGTTTTGTATGCATATTCCATAGCGGAAATAAATTTAAAAAAATTGTTACTTTGCGGAATTTCTTTATCGGCTAACATAAGTTTTTTTATGATGGTTAATTGTTTTAAAATTTCCAGTTGCTGGTCATTTTCGGAATCTTTTGTGGTTTTTATGTAGTCAGACACACTTTCTATATATTTACAAAGTGACTTGTTCTTAATAATACATTGGTTTAACGTTGATTTGTTATCAATAAAACTGCTGGTTTTATCATTTAGAATAAATTCCAAGCCTTGCTGTAATGCAAGGTTTAAATTGTATTTATCAAAAAGATTAAGTTTTGAATCTTTTTGATTTAAATAAAACTCCTTTTGAAAACCAATGTGTTCCGATTTATTTATATCGCTTTGTTGAGGATTACCCGATATGTTTTCCGTTGCCGATACTAATGGGGTATAACAAGGTGTAAGTAATATAGCGCCTCCCAAAATAGAAGATATGGATTTTTTTAATAACATAAAAATACCTCCCGGTTATTCAAAATTTAGTTCAGGAGGTATTATACTTTATTTGATATACAAAATCAATATTATGTATATTTATTTTTGTACAATTTGTTTAATTTTTTTATTTTAACCTTTTCACCAAGAAAGTGGATTCCACCAACGGGATGTTGCGGTAGCTTTTTTCCTGGATTGTTCGTCTTCTGTATCGGTTTTATCGGCTTCTGCGTTGGCTTTATCGTCTTCTGTATCGGTTGTATCAGCTTCTGCGTTGGCTTTATCGTCTTCTGTATCGGTTTTATCGGCTTCTGCGTTGGCTTTATCGTCTTCTGTAT